>CAJODX010000008.1:0-28451 GCA_905233295.1 uncultured Synergistales bacterium
AATGAAATTTCAGGAACGCCCTTAAAATTTTTGAGTTTTATGTCGGAATAATTTTTCATATTCGGGAACAGTGAAAGCACAATATTTTTTAAATTTTCTGGTTCGGGATTCGCATCTTTCATCATAAAATCGTTCCATGAACCTCTCAGAAGGATTCTGACATTTCCGTTTAATAATCCGTTTTCGGAAAGCTGAAGATCCATTATCGCCGACATTCTGTTGTCTGTGGATTTTAACGCAGGAATCCGGCGCGGCGTGAGTTTCCCTGTGCTTGTATTAAATCCGAAAATTTTCGCGCCCGCAAGCAGAGCCGGAGAGTTCATGTCGTGAAAATTTGAATCTTTGCCTCTCATGTATTCAAGCACTGGACTGAAAAACATTTCGGAACATAAAGGCGTTTCGTCATCAATTTCAAACGGGAGCTGCCAGTCAAGATAAGATTCGATTTTATTTGCCGACAGCCATGAACGTGCAAGCAGAATTTTTTCACGTTTTGTCAGCGGCATTGAAAGGTTGGGGATTTTCCGCGCCTTACCTTCAGCGAGTTCTGTTTCAGGATGTTTCATAAGCCACGAAATTATTTTCTGCGGATTATTGCCAGCCTCTGATGGTGCGGATATTCCTGTGTTTTCGTTTTCTTTTAAAAGACCTGTGAGTGTCGTGCCGCCGGTGCGTGTTCCGAAAATAACTCCCTGTCTTTGAAGCCGCGCGAGTTCGCCTGACGTATAAGGTTCAATGTTGATTCTCCGCCATGTGTATGAATATTCGCCGTTTAAAAATTCACGTTCTGAAGGATATATAGCCGGAAATGTTTTATATTTAAGTTCCTGAGGCGATGCAATATCGACAACGGACTCCCAGACCCTTAAATCTTCCTGAAACCAGCAAAGTCCTTCGATTGAAAGCTGTTTCGGCAAAATTTCACGCCACGCGACAACCAAAATAAAATTTTCGGGCAGCCCCAGAAAATCTATTTTTTTGATTCCGGCTTCGTTATTTTCCTCAATGTTTGCGCTTGAAATTTTATTCAGCGTTGTAACGTCGTGAACATCTGCAAGCAAAATTTCCGTTTCGCCGTCTGCAGGTGTCTGGATATTCCATTCGAGCCATTTTTTATCAAGACCGCGCCTGCCGAGAATGACATAAAGCCGCGTAATTTCAAGTCCGCTGCCGGAGTTTGCGACGTCAGAATATTTAAGCCAGATTATTCCGTTATCATTCGGATAAGTCGTAAAATCTGGATTCATACTCTTCATTCTGGATAAATTAAAATCCGGAGTGTCTGACTGTGTGAAATTTCCAGTGCCTTTGTAATTCGGCATCAGTCCTGACATGTTCATATCTTCAAGATTTCGGACGTTCACCGAAAAATTTTCCATTAAATCTCCGCCGTATGAGATTCCGGCGAAAGTAAAAATAAAAACAAAAATTAAATAATTCCTGAGTTTTTTCATTATTTTCATTCCCGTTTCCTGAGATTTTGCTATCTTAACATGAAAAAAAATTTTTTGTGATAAGATATTTTCACTATGATTTACATTACAGGAATCGGACCGGGCAATATGGAAGGTCTTACTGCGGAGGCACTGTCAGCGTTAAGAAAATGCGACATAATTTCGGGGTATAAAGTTTATGCTGACCTTGTAAAAAAATTTCTGCCGGAAAAAAATTTTTCAGTTTATCCAATGCGGAGTGAAATTGAACGTTGCGAAGATGCCCTTGAACTTTCAAAAAACGGCAAATGCGCGGCTTTAATTTCGAGCGGCGATCCGGGCGTTTACGGAATGGCGGGTTTAATGCTTGAAATCGCAAAAGACTCGAACGAAGAAATAAAAATTATTCCCGGTGTAACGGCTGCAAATTCTGCGGCGGCAATTTTAGGCGCACCATTGATGAATGATTACGCTGTCATAAGCCTGAGCGATTTAATGACAAGCTGGGAAATAATTTTAAAACGTCTCAAGGCTGCGTGTGATGGAGATTTTGTAATTTGCATTTATAATCCTGCGAGCCGCGGCAGACCGAAAAATTTCAAGAAAGCCTGTGAGTTTTTGCTGAAATATAAATCCCCTGAAACTCCTTGTGGCTATGTACGCAACATAAAACGCGAAAATCCCGAAGCTGAAATTATGACGCTTGAAAAAATTCGGGACTGCGAAAAAATTGACATGCTCACGACTGTAATAATCGGAAATTCAAAAACTTATGTTCTGAACGGAAAATTAATCACACCTAGGGGATATGAAATTTAATTAAAAAAATAAAAGAGGCGGAAAGTTTCTGTTCATGCTTCCCAGCCTCTGAATATTTTATTTTATTCTATTTCACTGTCAAAATGCGCGACTGCTTTTCTCAAATCTTCAGCAAGAGAATTAATCGTGTCTGTGTCTTGTGCAACGCTTTCAACGTTCTCTGCAATGACTTCGACGGACGCAGCGACTTCTTCATTTGTTGCCGATGTGTGTTCTGCGATTTCAACAAGGCTGGCAACGGAGTTTAATATCAGATTTTTAATTTCTTCAAGTTTTGCCGTAACTTCAGAAACTGAATTTATTTCTTTGATGGACGTTCCGATCCCATCATTAAGCATTTTGAATTTGTCCCGCGTTTCCTTGAGCAGCTCATCTTCACCGCTCATAATGTTATGAACATTCGTTGTTTCGGCAACACATTCATCTGAAAGAGATCTGATCTCAGTTACAACATCCTGAATCTGTTCTGCCGACTCTTCGGACTGTTCAGCGAGTTTTTTGATTTCGGCGGCAACAACTCCGAAACCGCGTCCGGCTTCACCTGCTCTTGCGGCTTCGATGCTGGCGTTGAGCGATAATAAATTTGTCTGTGATGCTATGCCGCTGATTATCGTTACCATGTCATTGATTTTTGAAATTGAGCTGTTTGTCGTGTTGACTTTTTCGGTGATAATGTCAACCGCCTTAGCCGTTTTCAATGAAGATTCAGCAACGCTTTCAAAACATTCAGCCGCCTGACCGTTTGCCTCATTCATTATTCCGGAATGTTTCGTCAGAGTTTCGACATTCGCAGCTGCCTTGTCAATGATTTCGCCCAAGTCAATAACGTTTTTGTTTATGTCTCTGACGTTTTCGCTCATTGTAACGGTTTTCTTTGCGAGGTCTTCTATTGAGTTCGCAATCTGAGATGCCGAGTGTGATGACTCGTGAGCCATATTTTCTGTTGAACCTATCGTTTCGATTAATGATGCCACGGATTCGTGAATCACTCCGATTGAATCGCGCAGGACTTCGCCGAGTTTGTCAGTCGCGTCCAAAAGCTGAGAGGTTTCTTTTATTGCCGTTTTGGAATTTGTGTAAATGTCAAGGTTTCCGTGAGAAAGTTTTTCCATGTTAAGAGCAACATCTTGGAGCGGAGATGAAATTCTGCTGGCAACAATAAATGATATAACAGTCAAGACACATATCAGCGTTGCGCTGATCCAGATTATGTGTTTGTAGATGCTGGCTTCGGCTGCTTTGATATGCGTCGCGGGTTTGCCTGCGAAAGCCATTCCGATAATTTTATTATTGTGTTTCAGGGGCATGTAATAAACATAATAATCAGTATCGTTTATCACTACATCATCGTCATAGAAATCTTTGCCTTCTTTTACGATGTTCCAGACGGAATCAGAGGCTTTTGTGCCTTCAATCCTGTTGCCGTTCCCGTCTTTGATGCTCGTAACGTGCCTTACATTGTCTTTGAACAGAGTTAAATCCACGCCAAGGGTTTTCATCGAGTCAACATAAGACGGATCGTAAGGCGGAAATCTGCCGTAGGTCATATTAATTCTATTTTCATAAAATTCCTTCATTGAGCGCGATGCAACCATTAATTCTTCTTTTGTGCCGGCTTCAAGATTTTCGACCACGATGTCTGAAGTAATATAAGCGATAGTTGACACAGCCAAAATCATAGGCAGCAAACCAATCATAACCAGAACTATTCTGATGTTGATGTTACCTTTTAATTTTCGATTGAAAGTGAGAGCCATGACAAAAACACCTCAAATAAAAAATAATCAGAATTTTATAATAAAAAAAATTTTTTTGCTATATCTGAAAAAATTTAAAAAATTTTTGTTAATATTATTTGAAAAATTTTGATGTGGGATATTTTGCTCTTGCTGAGTTAATCGCTTTCAAAAGATTTTTCCGTAAATCTTCAGCTGAGGTCATTCCTTTTACATTCTTCGCGGCAAGTCTGTTCCCGATGTATAAATTTCCGTTCCGCGTTTGAATTTCATAAGGCGCGAGTTCAACCTGCAAAAATTTGTCGATATTGTCTTTAATCTCGCTGACGATTTTTGAATTTTCCTGATTTTTTTCAGCTGTCAGTACCGTTGCACCGTCAATCTCAAGATTAATTTTATTTTTGTCTTCTTTTATCGAAGTCCGCAGTATTCCCAGCGAATATTTTCTTTCAATCGGAATGTTTCGTGCGTGAAGAATTTTCACCGCCGCGTCAAGTCTTTTCGGTGTGTCAGGGTGATTCATATAAATTCCGTAATCGTGAATCGGCTGCTTGTATTCCTCCGCCATGAAGCCTTCAAACAGCGTTATCATTCCAGTCGGTGAATATCCGGACTGAATAAGAGCCTCAAGCCCGAGCCTGTCAGCTTCAGTTTCAAGTTCAAGAGTGTATGAACTCGTCATGGCAATCTGTGCAACCTGTGCCAAAATTATCGGAGCTGCCGCACCGCCGCTCAAAATCATCACAGCCAGTGCGCCTAATGTAACCTTTTGACTTTCAGCGGCGATTTTCAAGCCGTGTTTTCTGTCCGCGTGAATCATTTCGTGAGCCATGACAGCGGCAATTTCCGAATCCGTTTCGAGCGCTCTCATAATTCCCGTTGTAAAAAAAATAAATCCTCCCGGCAAACAGAAAGCGTTTAACTCTTCACTGTTTACAAGGCGGACTTCCCAGTCGATACGGCGTTGCATGTAAGGCTCAAGACGGTTGACAATCATCTCCAGCTTTGAAAGAACCGCAGGATCTGAAGCTAACGGCCATTCTTTTTCGATTTGCTCGATTGCCTTGCGCCCGATCTCGCGCTCTTTTACCAGATCAGGATCAGGCTCTGCTGCATCTGCGTAATTAAAGGAAAATAAAAAAATTAAAACAAAAAAAATAAAAGCAAAATTTTTTTTCATATCATCGAACCTCCCATGCGTGCATAACTTGCGGCGGCGTTGCGTCCCAGAACACGCGAGGAGATTTGAGAACGCAGAGAATCTTTGTATCTTTCAAGTTCAGCGATTGCGTTGTCCTCTGCCTGCATAATGCTGTCAGCGATGTTCCGACTCTCCTGAATGAGTTCGGGAAGCTCCGTATCGTCCGGATATAATTCTAACAGACGGTTTCTCAGACCGTTCGGTGAATTGCTCATGACGGGATTGCTCAAAACATCGCGCCAGCCGTCAGCAAGAAGCTGAAGCTCGGATAAAACGCTGTCTTTCTGTTCAAGCACTCTGAAAAGTTCGTCCATGTCGCTGTCAAGGACAATGACCTCAAGCTCGCGTGAGATCATTGCCCTCAACTTTTTGCAGAGTTTAATTTCGCGTGAAATCAACTCTTTGGACTGTTCGAGAACATTAGACTGCAAGAGAAAAACTCCTTGGTGCTGCATTTGCTGTTGTTTTCGGCGGTGTTACCGTTTTCAGAGGTGTTGACGCAGGAGACTGTGCTGCGGGTTTTTTGCCTTCGATTTCAGCCATTGCATTCTGAAGATCTTTGTCATCAGGGTGTTCGGTCTGATACTCTTTCAACAGTTTCATCAACGCGTTTTCCCATGTCTGTTTCAGTTCTTCGAGCATTCCGCGTACTGTTCTGAGGTTTTCGGGTTCTTTTTTCATATTTGCATCGACAAGAAGCTGATACATATATTCATAAAGCTGAATGAGTTTGTCGCCCATTTCGCCGCCTTTTTCACGGTTGAGCGTTACCATCAGTTCGCGTACAACTTCCTGAGCGCGTATAATCTCACGGTTTGCGAGATCATAATCCGGTGTTGCGCCGTTTTTTGCGAGCATAGCATTTTCTGCTGTGTGGCATGCCTTGATGCCAATATCGTAAGTGATGAGAAGGAGCTGTTCTTTTGTTGCCGTTGAAATTCTGGTTGCCTGATATTTAAACTGTGCGCTGTTGTTAATCATTTTACTGACCCCCGTTAGTTTTTATTAGCTGCTGTGTAATATATCGGCATGAAAAAGAAACTTTTTAACTTTTTGTTTTCAGGGTTCATTAAAATTAATTGTAAACTTAGTCAGGTTTACATTTCAAAAATTTCATTGTTTTTTTAAGGTAGAATATAATTTTAACGTATTAAAAAATTTTTTTGCAGGAGGTTTGAAATAACATTTTGAAAATTTTTATGTCTCCCTTCAAAGGGAGTTTTTTTGTTTTTTTGCAAATGAAACGGCGGCGAAAAAAAATTAAAGCAGACCCATGATTACAGGTCTGCCCCAAAATTCACATAAAATCTGCGGTGTTTAATTTGCCTTAAATCGCAGAACAAATTCGCCCTCTACTGGTGCTTGCTCATTTGAAATAATTGAGAGAAACGCTTCTGTGTCTGAAATGAATGAAAGGTTATACGTTGTGTCGTCATCATGGAACTGCAGGAAATTTCCAGAACGGGTCATCTCAAACTGCGCAGTCTCTGATATATTTACAGTTTCTTGCGACAGTCCTAAAGAAGCGAGAAAACTGTTTGTGAGCGAGAATGATGTATTAAGATTCATTGAAGCAGTTACAGTATCATCATCATTCATGTTTATATCGGAAAAACTGAGAGTAGCATTTTGCAGAGTAAATGAAAACGTGTCAAGCAATTTGATAAACTCAATTTCCGGATCATTATCCGGATTAGAAATGTCGCCGACTTTTACATAACCGCCGCCGTCAAAAGCAGTCCATGTTTTATTCATAGCCGCTTCAAGATCAACGCCGGCTTTTTTCAACGGTAAAAACATGCAGGTCTGTCCGGCATTGTCCTCAGTTTCAGCCATGAATACAAAAATTTCATCGGTATTCTCAACAAATACAATACCTTCGCCGTTTGTTCCCGTGAATCTGTAAACGTTGTCATATACTTTCGTCAATGTTTCGCCGGATGCCGGATTAACGATTTGCAAAACAGACGCTTCATCGTTGCCTTCGGTGTTTGAAGTCTTCATGTATAAAGAATAGAAAGATGACACGTTGCTTGTGAGAGCTGAAGCTTCTTCTTTAGTATTCTTGAAGTGCATTGAAACTGCTTCCGGAACAATAGTTGCGGCAACCTTGGAGTCAACAGCTAAATAGCCGCCGCCCTGATCTCCGTCTAAATTCCATGTGCCGTCCAAAATCGTTTGCGGACTTATTGAGTTATGCGTTTTATTTATAACCGTGCTGAACTCGCAGACATAGTCAAGATAATTAATTTCTCCCGAAAGATTAATTTTTTCTTCTGAAACCATCGTTATTGATAACGTGTCTCCATCGGGAGTTGTCGCTGTCCATTCATTTGTGCCGTTACGCTGAGTGGATATTGCAACGCCGTTATAGAACACCGGCAAAGAGAAGGAATCGTTGCTGAGAATCACGATTGCGGTAAATTTTGCTGTACCGTTTTCCTCTTTGACGTTGCAGTCCTCAAAGAGAGCCATCGCACTCGTTACAGGAACATCAATTTTATTTTCCTGAAGTTTTGCCTTTTCTTCTTCATATTGTGCCTGTACGTCGTCCGGGAGTTCTTCTTCAAATGCACCAATCCAAGCTTCAACGTCAGCAAGCTCATCACTATTATCAGCATTTGTTAGTGAAGCTGTGCCGTCAGATGATGATGTCCATGCGCCGTTCAAAGCCGTGTTCACATCTGTTGAGCCGGTTACGGAATGGCTACTGCCTCCGCAGCCCCCTGCAAAAACTATCAGAGAAATTACAAAAAGACCGATAAAAATTTTTCTGTTCATTTATTTTTCTCCTTGCTGACTTTGTTTATTGTACCGTTGAATCTGCATCATAATATACATCGCCTGATTGAGGGGCTGTATTGCCTGAAATATCGCAATCGCTGCTTGTCAGGCTTGCTTTTATAAGAGCGACACCGCCGCCTTTGCCTTTATCTTTGCCATTATTTGAAGCACTATTTTCCGTAATCTTACATTCATTCATAGTGATAGTGCTACTCACAGCCACAACACCGCCGCCGTACAGTTGAGCCTCGTTGCTGATAATATCACAGCTGATCATCGTAATTGAACCTCTTATGGCAGAAATTCCGCCGCCTGTAAATGCTGAAATATTATTTGAAATTTTACTGTTTGTTAAAGTAAAATCTTCTGCCTGTGAATGTATGCCGCCTCCGCCAAAAACGCCCGTATTACCGTAAATGTCGCAGCTTATTAGTTTGACTGTTCCGCCGTCAAGTTTTACTCCACCGCCATTTAACGAGTAACCGCCAGTGATTGTAAGATTTTCAAGAGTAATATTCCCCTGACATCTTATTACGCGGTCTGTACCTGCGGCTTGGATGCGTTCTAAAACAGCATTGTTCACGCCCCTAATCGTGAGATTTTTCTTGATGTTGATAGTTTTGTTCAGCTTAAAATCTCCCGATAATTCAATAGTTCCGCCGTCTTTAATACGCTCGACAGCGTTTTGAATTGCCGTACCGTCAGAACTTGTAATCAGAACGTTTGAAAAGCCGTCCTGCACGTGGCAACCTTCACCAAGGTCTATATCAGCCGCAAACGCACTTCCGGCAAATATAAACGTTATAAACAACGCGGCAATTTTTTTCATTGCCAAAAATCCTCCTTAATAAAATTTATTTTTATATACATATTATACTTAAAATTTTTAAATAATTAAGTGCGAATTTGGAACGGACTGACGGCTGATATAATTCATATTGCCTGCATTTATTATTCTATGCAGCATTTCTTCAATATCTGTTTTAACGTTATTCAAACACCATTCAAATACGATTTTCAAAGGCAGCATAGGCAGCACAATGTATCCCGGAGGCAACGGCGATGACTTGAGAAAAAGCATAACTGAAAAAATTTTTGCTCTTCCTGATGAAACTGTACTATTATCGGGACATTCAGAACCAACGACGGTAAAAGCAGAGCGAACACGATACAAACTTTATTACCCAAAAAATGAACAGACTCTCAAGCAAAAAATATTTTAATCGTGTGTACGCAAGGGATCTCCGCGGGCAGTAACGATTTCAAAGCCGATTTTTTTCATTCTGCTGCTTAAACATTCGCGGCATTGCGCACTCTCTTCGCCGGTGCAGATTTTGTTGTCATAAAGTTCATATTTTTTTCTGACATTTACAGGCGAAAGATTTGGCATTACAACATTTGCGCCAGACATTACGCCGAGTTCGCGCCCCATCGGATGAATAGTTCCGAGTGCTGTCGTTGCAGGGAGCAAAACGGGCGGATAAATCAATCTTATAATCGAAAGAAGATAGCATGTAAGCTCAACCGTTCCGGCTGAAAAATTTTTGAACGGCGTGTCTTTATGCGGCACAAAAGGTCCGATGCCGCACATATCGGGCTTAAAATTTTCGATGAACTTCAAATCCTGCGCAAGATTTTTTTCCGTCTGATACGGCGAGCCTACCATAAAGCCGCAGCCAACCTGATAGCCGAGTCCGCGTAAATTTTTCAGGCACTCAATGCGGTTTTCAAAAGACATTGAAGCCGGATGAAGCTTTGAATAATGTTCGGGGTCTGCTGTCTCGTGTCTTAACAAATATCTGTCAGCACCGCACTCACGCAAAAATTTATAGCTTTCAAAACTCCGTTCGCCCATCGAAAGGGTTACGGCACAGTCTGAATGCCGCGATTTTATTTTTTTGACGATGCCGCCAAGGATTTCGTCAGTGAAAAAAGAATCTTCGCCGCCCTGAAGCACAAAAGTTCGGAAGCCGAGTTCATAGCCTTCATCAGCGCACGAAATTATTTCATCGGGTGTTAGTCTGTAACGTTCGCAGCTTGAGTTGCTGTGTCTTATACCGCAGTAAAAGCAATCGTTTTTGCAGATGTTTGAAATTTCAATCAGACCCCGGACGAAAATTTTGTTGCCGTAAATCTCTCTGCGTGTCCTGTCAGCGGATTTTCGTAAAATTTTCGCGAGTTCATCATTTCGATTTCTGATTAAACTCTCATATTCATCAAGTTCAAGCAAATGTGAATACGAGAGTTTTTCAATTAAATTTTTCATGTTTAAAAAATAATTTCAAATCCTGTCAACACGCCACGCGAAGAAAAACGCAATGAGCATAAAAACAAAATTCGGTCCCCATCCTGCAACAGCAGCAGGAATATTCCCAGCTTCACCCAATGCGCGGCAGAAAGACATCACGACATAATACGCGAAGACTATTACAACGCTGATGCCGAAGCCGACTCCGCCGCCTGAACGCCCGCGTCTTGAAGCTCCGAATCCTGCGCCTAACACAGCCATAATGACGCACGCCCAAGGGACTGCGAGTTTCAGATGGAACATTACCCAGAGCTGAGATAAATCCGAGCCGAGTTCACCTGCCTGTTTAATGTAACTCCAAAGTTCGTGCGCACTCATATTAGAGGGCTTTCGTGTACTGCGCTGTAGCTGTTCAGGCGATAATCTCAGCGCGAGTTTCTGACGGTCAAAACGCAAAAGCAAAACTATTTCGCCTTCAGCCGTTACGTTGTACATTCGTCCGTCTTCAATCCACCATTGATTGTCGAGCCACATTCCGCGCCGTGCGTTTAATGTTGTAGCCAGTCTGCCCTCATCGTCAAACTCATGCATCATTATGCCGCTCATCAAGCCTTTGCCGGTGTCAAGTTCATCGACATATAAAACCCGTTTTAATTTTCCGTTTTCGTTATCACGGAGAAAAACTTTTTGCTGTATAGCCGAAGCCTGATTTTTCATTATTTCGTATCTCATAAGCCTGTCAGCGGCTATCGAAGCAAAAGGAACGACCGTTTCATTAAAGCCCAGCGCGGCAAAAGCAATGAGCATTGAAGTTAAAATGACGGGTCTTAAAATTCTTGTGAAAGGAATCCCCAACGACTTCAAGGCGATCAACTCGCTTCCGGAGTTCAGCGTTGACATTCCCAAAAGTCCCGCAAGCAACGAAGACATAGGGATCGTCATTACAACGACTTCTGGAAGTCTGTAAAAAAACAGACGCGTAACAACTCCGAACGCTACTCCCTGTTCGATTATCAATTTCGCAGCCTGAAACAACAAATCTCCGGCAACAAAAATCAGAACGAAAATTAATATTCCGAACATAAACGGAGCAGCGCACGCACCTAAAATCAATTTGTTAAGCAAACTTCTTTTCATTGCACCATTAAAAATTTTTTAACTCGACAACGCGTTGGCGGAATATTTTCGCGTCATCTCGTGAGTCATCTGCTCGACAAGCTCCTTAGATGACGGAATGTTATTTTCGTTTTCAAACGTCTGATGCACTGTAAGAACAGTAACGTTAAAGAAAACATCAAATGTCGGGCAGAGCGCGTTCACAATAGCCGTCAGACGCTCTGAAACATTTTCCACCATTTGATACGGACATTCGGACAAAAGAACCAAAATCTGAAATTCTCCGGTTTGTATTGCCGTATCGGACTGTCTTAAATCTTTCATTACCCTTGCCGTGTAGGCTCTGAACGGTCTCACGTATTTGTCCATATCGTCATCAGGGAGCAGCTGCGGGAACACGACACGAATCATCAAGGCACTGACGGGATGACGATAGCGTGCCGCACGGTAAAGTTCGTCAGAAATTCTTGCAAGCCCGTAAGTGTATGTGTAAAGTGTTGTGTCTGGATCAATGAACTGAACGCCCTCAGCCGATGCGGAATGTTCTCCTGTTTCGTCGCTGTTGCCGGTTGGAAGTCCTTTAGGATTAAGTTCAAAATAAAATCTTCGTCCGTCTTCCATTTGAACGCGTTTAACGTCCCAGATTTTTTCGTTTATTTCCGCAGTTTTTGAGACAGGATTGAACCATTCCGTTACATTTTTCCCGATTGTGTCAAGACGTTCGAGTTTCAAAATTTTCAGCATCTCTTCACTGAGATTTAAAATAAGCCCTGTTTCGTCAGTGATTAAGAAATTTAACGGAAGACGTTTTATATCATCTTCAATGGCAACGGGTACGATTTTATTCCGTTCGCTTTCAGCCTGATTGTATTCAACCACGAGAGCCGCCGCTCCGCACACAGCGATTATGACGCCGAGCCACTGAAACATTCTCGCGCCGTAAGCAATCGACATCGGGCAAAGTAAAATTCCCTGCGCAAGTGCCTCAAGCGGAATTAATCCAACGCTGAATCCGTTAGCAATGAACATTCCGTATAAAATACTCAGCGTTATGAAAATCAGCCACGCGAGTCCCCAGATTGATAAATCGACTTCGCCTATAATGTTGCCTTCGCCCATAGTGCGCGCAAGTATTATCGTGAATACCGCGATAACGGGCGGAAAGCCAATCCATTTAAAAAAATTGTTCTGTCCCATTTGAAATTTTCTACCTGTAAAGAAGTTCTTCGCCGCTCGGATAACTCAATTTATAGTCAACGATAATCGGCACTGTCGTTCCGGCAGGGACTGTAATTTCCCACGTAAGTCTGTTTTCGGGGTCGCGTTCTCTTTCTTTCGGTTCAATGCGGTTGACGTCGAGTTTAATTTTTTCGTCAGTCGGGAATCGGCAGACGGTCTTTCACAGTGATGACCCTCTCTGTTTTTGTTCCGTTCGTGATTTCAAGTTTGTAGCCGCTTGTGAAGACTCCGCTGAACCAAGACACTCCCGTTTTTTCGACTAAAGCCTCTTTCTTTACCGTGATAGCTTCGGCATAACCGAAAGGAATCTGTTTTTGAGTTTCATATTCGCCGATGTTAATTTTCCCTGTCGTTTCACCGTCAACGCGAAGTTCGGCAACAGCTGGAATCAATTTGTCGCTGCTCTCGTCCATGCTTGCAATGAGCCACGCGTTGTTACGCTGTTCGGGTATCATCATTATGACGAGATCGCCTTTTAATTTTATGTCGCCGATGAAAAGTTCAAGTTCCTGTTCAGAACCATCGCCGGGCAAAGCTCCTTCAGCATCGAGAGTTCTGTCCGCGAGAGTTTCTTTTATTGCAGGAGCCGCCGCAATTGTCTTTTTCATAACGCCGTCATCTTTTTCAAAGTCAGCCATTTCTTCCATTGACATAGCATCTGCGTCTATCATTTTTGCTGACTGATACATTCTGTTCGTGCGAGAGAAACTTGCAGCACCGACAGTCGCGATTTTTTCTTCTTTAGGTTTGATTCCGACTCTTAACGGCTTAAGCTCAGGATACGTAACGCGTTCGTCAGGAGTTTTAGTGTGAAGGACTATATCGCCGTGTTTGAAGTCCAGACCTGTTTTCTGTGATGCTCTTACGTAAAGTTCCGTTTCAATTTTTCCGTTCGCTGAATTGAGATCGAGAACGTAACGTGGCTGCCACGAAGCCGCCGTAGTGAACGCTGAAAACTCGACATTATCTGAAGCCCTGCCGGTGATGGCGATGTAACTTGAATCGCCGCGAGGTTTTCTTGAATTTATTTCGCTGTTGATGGCTTTGAGTTTTGCCTGTTCCTCTGAAATTTCCTTTTTGAGAGTTACGAGTTCGTTTTCGGTTTCAAGTCTCAAAGTCTGAGAATCTTTAATGTAGCTTAAAAGTTCTTCGGGTTTTGATTTTTCAGGCTTAAGATCTTCAAGCATCTCAAGTGTCTGTTCGAGTGCGGAACGTTTTGCCGTAAGTCCGGAAATTTTTTCAGAAATTTCATCAGCCTGTGTCTTCAGTGCCGCGAGACGTGAAGGAAGCCACGGCTGTCTGCTGAAAACTTCAACGTGAATATCGCCCTCGACAAACTCGGGATTCAATAATTTTACTGAATCGGCATTGAACGAACCCGGCAGAAAAGCTTTGAAATTTCCCTCAGCGTCATAAGGTTCAACAGTGAAAGAAAATTTTGCTCCGCTCGGATAAAATTCAAGACCTGTGATTGTGTCTGTGTAATTTTCGGGAACTTCAAGCGCCTGTGAAAAATCCGCGCTGAAAAAAAACGCCGAAATAATAGTCATTAAGAAAATGAATATCTTCATTAAAAAAAATCCTTTCTGATAAAAAATCTTAAGTTCCTCATTTTGAAAATTATAATGTATAATCAAAAAAAAATTTTGCGCCTTGCCTTGGAAAATTGAACGAAAAATTTTTCCTGTGCGTTCAAAACAAAAATTTAAGGTGTAAAATTAACGTGATAAAAATTAAAGGAGCGAAAAGAATTTTATTGCCGGTTAGCCATTCAGGAAGAAGGCTGCAAGTGTCGGCTCTCCAGTAACATATCAATAAAATTTGAAAATTATGAAGCATATCGACGGAGCGAGAAAAATAAATTATTTAACCGGGAGGCTTGCGACTCAATGGAGCGTCTTTTAATAGATTTTTCACAGGTGTATGGGCAAAACGGAACTCAAAGCGCGGCACGGAGCGTTTATAACACACAGGCAGCCAGGCTTAGAGATTCTGATAAAACACAGGAAACTCCGAGAATTTCATTCGAGGATATGCTTTCAGACTCAATAAAAAATGTAAATAACCTTCAGCTAGAAGCCGAAAAAAAAGTTCGTGATATGGCTCTCGGCGATGTTGATGATATTTCCGAAGTCGTGCTGGCATCATCAAGAGCTGACACGGCTTTGCGTCTGGTCATGGAAATGAGAAACAAGTTCCTTGACGCTTATCAGGCACTGTCGCGCATAACCGGCTAAATTAAAAAAATAAAATCATTATGGACAGTATAAGACGCTGGACAGCCTCGTTCTTAAATTTCTGGGGTGCGTTAAAACTCTGGCAGAGAGCGTCGATAATTTTAGCGGTGCTTTTTGTTTTCGGAGGGCTAGGCGCGTTGATTTTTATGACGGGCACAACTAACTATGAGCCTTTGTACGCGGGTCTTGAAGTTGAAGATCAGGCGGCAATCGTTGATTATTTAAAAGAAAACAATCTGCCTTACAGACTTGACCCTAAAGCAAACGCAATTTTAATGCCGGGCGGCGCAGTTTATGAAACCCGATTGGCACTCGCACAGATGGGACTTCCTAAAGGCGGCACAACGGGCTTTGAAATTTTTGACGATTCCAAAATGGGAATGAGCGAATTTCAGCAGCGCATAGCCTACATGAGAGCAATCGAAGGTGAACTCGCACGAACGATTTCGCAGATGGCTTCCGTTGAAAACGCAAGAGTCAGTGTTGTCATTCCCGAACAGAGATTATTTTTGGAACAGCAGAAACCTTCGACAGCTTCAGTCCTGTTGAGATTAAGACAGGGCGCAACGATCGGACCTACTCAGGTAAAATCAATAATTCATCTTGTCGCGCACAGCGTTGACGGGCTTACTCCTGATTCAGTTACGGTCGTCGATACGAACGGACGAATTTTATCCGACATGATTTCGGATTCAATGATAATGTACAATCCGGACGGCTCAAACTCCGTTACGTCTGTTCAAAGAGAACTCGAACGCCAGCACGAACATGAACTTGAAAATAAAGTCCGCGCGATGCTCGAACAGGTTTTCGGTCCCGGCACAGCAGTTGTCAGAGTGAAAATAGATTTAGACTTTGACAAAAAAACGAGTTCATATGTTGAATACACCCCTAACCCCGAAACAGGAACAGGCGTTCCCCGCAGCAACGAACGTCAGGAAGAAAGCTACACAGGTCAGGGCAACCCCGTCAACGGAAATCCCGGCACAACGACAAACATTCCGGGCTATGCAATCAACTCCAACACGGTTGAAAGTGAATATAACCGTTCAAACGCAACTACAAACTATGAAATTTCCACACGCAAGGGTGATCAGATCGTAACGCCCGGCGGTGTGCGGAGACTTTCAGCCTCTGTCCTTATTGATGACAGAAACAACGACATCTCTGAAGAAAGATTAGAGGCTTTGCAGGAAATAATTTCCTCGGCAATCGGCTTTAATAAAGAACGCGGAGACAGTCTTGTCGTTCACGCCATGAGATTCTCAACGGCTTTTGCGGACTCGATGGCTGAACAGCTCCGTCAGGACAGAATGTGGAAAATAATTTACGGTTCTGTTGCTGCGTTCCTTGTGTTGTTGATCCTTGCCATAGCGTTCTATGTCTGGATCAGAATGAAACGCGCCAAGCTTGCTGTACAGGAAATCGAAGCCGAAGGAAAGAAAGTCCCGACGATTCAGGAAATGCTCACATCGCCCGATCTTCTTGCGTTCCAAGGAGAAATGGCGGTGCTTGAAGAACAGCTCAAAGCCTATGCAAAGAGTCATCCCGATGAAATCGCGACTCTTGTTAATGAATGGCTCTCATCTGAAAATTAATTTTTATAAAAGGAGTGCGTGATATGCCCAAAGAAGATAAATCTGATGCCAAAGGACTTACAGGACGAGAAAAAGTTGCGGTCTTGATGGTCGCGCTCGGGAGTGATGTTGCGCCTGAAGTTTATAAAAGGCTTGACGATTCGACGATTGAGTTAATCACGCTCGAAATAGCAAATTTAAGAAAGGTATCGCCCGACGTAAAACTCAGCGTCCTGAAAGAAGCGCAGGAAATTTTAATGGCGCGTGAGTTTATGGCGCGCGGAGGTGTTGAATATGCAAGAGATGTTCTTGAAAAAGCTCTTGGTCCGGAGAGAGCTGCCTCGCTGCTTGCGAGAATTACGGCAAGTTTGCAGGTCAAACCGTTCGACTTTATGAGACATACAGATGCAGGTCAGATTCTCGGCTTCATTCAGAACGAACACCCGCAGACTATCGCTTTGATTCTCTCATATCTTGAACCTCAGCAGGCGGCAATGATATTGAGCGGATTGAATCCTATTCTGCAGGCTGATGTTACAAAACGAATCGCCAACATGGACAGGATTACGCCCGAAGTTTTGAGGGAGGTTGAAAGAGTGCTTGAACGCAAACTCAGCAGCATAATGGGTCAGGACTTCACCGTTGCCGGCGGCATTGATGCGGTTGTCGCCATTGTCAACAGCACCGACAGAGCAACAGAACGCAACATCATGGAATATCTTGAAGAAAACGATCCCGAACTCGCCGAAGAAATTAAAAAGAGACTGTTCGTGTTCGAGGACTCAATGCGGCTTGATGACAGATCGCTCCAGCGCGTGCTGCGTGAGGTTGACATGAAAGAACTCAGCCTTGCACTCAAAGGCGCGACAGAAGACCTCAAGACGAAATATCTCAAGAACATGTCGAAACGTGCAGCGGAAATGTTACAGGAAGACATGGACTTTATGGGACCTGTGCGCGTGAAAGATGTCGAAGAGGCACAGCAGAAAGTCGTAAACATAATACGCGGCTTGGAGGAACAGGGCGAAATCGTCATTGCGTCCGGCGGAGGAGACGATATGATTGTCTAGTCTTGCCCATCAGCGCGTAATCCGAACAGCAAGACTTTTGCCGCAGGCTGTCAAGATTGGCGTGCTTGAAAGTGAGATTAAACAGTCCGGCACAAAACCAGCCGAACAGAAACAGAGTGCGCCGGAAAAAAAGCCCGCGCCGCGTCCGCCTGTACAAAAAGTTCAGGTGAAAATGCCTGAGCAAAATTCAAAGGAAATCGCAGAACTTACCGCTCAGATAAAAGCTTTAACGAACAGCTTAAGCAATGCTGAAGTTGCCAACGCTGAACTTACAGAGGCAAAAAATAAACTTGAAAGCGAAATCGGCGGCATTAAATCAGAATACGAAAAACGCAGAAAAACTCTTGAATCCGAAGCTCAGTCAAACGCAAAAAAAATCGCTGATCAGGCTCGCGAAAAAGCTATGTCCGAAGGTCAGATTAAAGGCTACGAAGAAGGACTGGCAAAAGCCCGCGCAGAAATCGAGCAGGAATATCTGAAAAAATTTTCAGCCCTTGCAGGTGTCATTGACGGTGTAGGAAAAAAACTTGACGAAAATTTTGCCGAACTCGTGAAACTTCATCAGCCTAAAATGATTCGTATGTGGACGGAAATGTTAAAACGAATGCTTCACCGTCAGGTTGAATTAAATCCGGATACAATAGACAGCGTTTTGTCGGATTTACTGTCGAGGCTCAGTGATAAAAATCAGATTTTGATTTATGTTTCGCCCGATGATATTAAACATGTTGAGGAAGAACTTGACGCGAAATTTCAGGAGGCTCTGCGCGGTTCAAAACGTGTTGAAGTGAAATCAGACCCGAATGTCCAGAACGGAAGCTGCATTGTAGAGACATCTCTCGGAGTTTATGACGCACGCTGGCGGACGCAAATGAATCAGATTGAAGCGGTTGTCGATGAAATTTTCCAGCAGTCTTCAAAAGGATAACGACCAATGAACGATTTGGAAGACGTAGATTTATTTCAGTTATTTTCAGTTGATCTTCTCCAGAAACCTTTAATAAAAATTAACGGGCGGATAGTTCAGGTAGTCGGACTTGTCGCTGAGTCTCAAGGACCAGATGTCCGTGTAGGAGATTTATGCCATATATGTTTCAGAGACGGCTCGCACGAACTTGACGCTGAAGTTGTCGGCTGCCGTGATGACAGAGTTTTGTTGATGCCGCTGGGAGCTTTACAGGAAGTCGGACCTGGCTGTGATGTCGTTTCAACAAACAGACCTCTTGAAGTTCCGGTAGGCGAAGCTCTTTTAGGACGTGTTCTTGGCGGGCTTGGAAATCCCATTGACGATAAAGGACCGATAGCTGCGACAGATTTTTATCCGTTATACGCGACGCCGCCGCACCCGTTAAGAAGAAAAATGGTTGACACTCCGCTCTCTGTCGGAGTTCGGGTTGTTGACGGAATGCTGACGCTCGGCAAAGGTCAGAGAATCGGAATTTTTGCAGGCTCAGGTGTCGGCAAAAGCACTTTGCTTGGAATGATGGCGAGATATACAACAGCTGATGTTAATGTAATTTCGTTAGTCGGTGAACGCGGACGCGAGGTTCGTGAATTTATTGAACGTGATTTAGGACCTGAAGGACTGAAACGCTCTGTTTTAGTCATAGCGACTTCGGATCAGCCTGCGTTAATAAGATTAAAATCCGCAATGACAGCTACGGCGATCGCCGAATATTTCCGCGATCAGGGCAAAGACGTTTTACTGATGATGGACACTGTAACGCGTGTGGCTCGTGCCCAGCGCGAAATCGGGCTTGCAATCGGCGAACCTCCTGCAACACGGGGCTACACGCCTTCAGTTTTTGAAATGCTGCCGAGATTGCTTGAGCGTGCCGGAGCTGGTGAAGTCGGAAGCATAACAGGAATTTACACAGTGCTTGTCGATGGCGATGATATGAACGAGCCTGTTGCTGATAACGTCCGCGGAATTTTGGACGGACACATAGTTTTGTCGCGAAAAATCGCCGCAAGAAATTTTTATCCTGCCGTCAGTGTTCTTGACAGTGTAAGCCGTGTCATGCCGGCGCTTGTGTCGCGTGAACATTTAGACGCTGCGGGACGTGTTCGGGATTTGCTCGCAACATATGCCGAAGCTGAAGATCTGATTAACATAGGCGCATATAAATCAGGTTCAAATATGCGGGTCGATTGGGCATTGGCAAACATGGAAGACGTCAGAAAATTTTTGTCGCAGAGAGTTGAAGACCCCACAGGCTTTGAAGAAACGGACAAAAGATTATTAAATCTTGCGCCATATCCGACACAGCCGCAACAGGGAAATTAAATTTTTATCATGCAGCAGCGTATAGCAAGATTCAATCGAATATTAAAAATAAGGGAAGACAGCCGCCGCAACGAGCAGGCAATTTTAGCCGCAGAACGCAGCGAGGAGCGTGCAGTCATAAGCCACATAACAAAGCTTGAAAATGAAAAAACTCAGGCGATTCAAGACTTTGGAACGGCGGGCGAAAAAATGATTTCCGCAGCGGATTTATGGTTTCAAAGACAGTTCATTGACGCTATTAATACAGATATAACAAAAGGCAAAGACTCATTGAATGAAGTCCGTAACAGAATTGTGAACACCGAAGCAAGACTTGTCGAAAAACATAAAGATGTTCGCGTCATGGAAACTTATATAGAACATTTGAAAGAAATAGATTTTCAGGAACAGCTTGACATTGAACAGAATGAACTCGATGATGTCGCTACAATGCAATTTTCAAGGAAGGGAGCGTATTAAAAATGATTGGACCAGACTTTACGAACATCAGCAGGGTTTTGAGCCGTATAGACGAAATCAATAGACAGTTCAATATGTACCAGCAGGACACCGCGCCTGTTAAAAGCAGATTCGTTGACGTTCTCGATGAAGTTCAGAACGGCAAAAAGAGAGTCCGTGTCAAAAATATTTCCGGAAAAACAAGTTACACGGAACTTCAAAGCGTTATTGACGAATGTGCTGAAAAATATAACATCGACAACGAGCTTATAAGAGCAATGATTCAGGTTGAGTCGGGCTGGAACACTGACGCTGTTTCAAATAAAGGCGCACAGGGATTAATGCAGCTTATGCCGCGTACTGCAGCGATGTTAGGAGTTAAAAATCCTTTTGATCCCGAACAGAATATCGAAGGCGGAGTAAGATATATCTCGGATTTAACCGATAAATATCGCGGAGACATTGAAAAAGCTCTCGCGGCATATAACGCTGGACCTGCGCGAGTTGATTCCGGAGATATTCCTGACGTTTCAAAACGCTATGTAAAAAATATAATGGCGATTTACCGCAAATTAAGGGAGATGAGCTGATATGGCTGAAGAAAGACCCGCACCGGCTCCGGCGGCTGAACAGAATCCTGCTCCTGCGAGCGAACCTGTTGTGCGGAAAAAGAAAAAGAAAAAAAAGCTGGGAAAATTAACTTTTTTATTTTGGCTTATCCTTCTCGGACTCGGAACGGCAACAGGAATGCACCTGAGCGGAATATGGGACGGAAGACCTTTATTCTGGACAATAATTCCGAATATTCCCTATGTTGGAAAACAGCTAGCGGATTTCTTTCATGTTCCGGAGTTTTACGCCCTGAGTGTCGGTGAACGCAGAGCCGTTGAACTTGAGCAGTGGCAGAGAAGGCTCGATGCACAGGAACGCGCTCTTCAGGACAGAGATACCGAGCAGATGGCAGTGTATGAAAGCCGTGAACTTGCACTCGTTGAACTTTCAAGAGACGTTTCAAGGCTTCAAAGACGTTTGCGTAATCAACAGGCTGAAGCCGCCGCGCAGGGTGATGCTGAAGGAGCTACGGCAGAAGAGCAGGAATTAATGAATCAGGTTGCACGGACGTATCAGGATATGTCAGCACGAAACGCCGCCGCAATAGTTGAACAGCTCCGCGATGTCCTCGCAGTTGAGCTGATGATGAAGCTTCCAAACGATGCAAGGGCTTCAATACTCGGAAAGTTAAAACCGACTAAAGCCGCGAGAATTACAGAATTAATGTCCCGACCTCAGCAACATAGATAAAAATTAAAATTTTTACAGGAGGCATTGATCATGGCGGATTTATTAACGTTCGTTGACATACAGACACAGGTATCGCCGCAGACAGTTTCACCGGCAGGCAATAATATTTCAGAAGGCGGCGCAGGCTTTTTTGATTCACTGATGAATGAAATCGCCGCTGATACAGAAATTTTGAATATTCAAATGCCTGAAATTGCAACGGAAATAACGGATTCAAATTTAATAACGTTCAAAGGCGGAAAATTATTTTCAAATTCCGTCCTTGATATTATCACGGCGGACACGCAGGAAAACGTCGAAATAAATTTTAATGGCGAGGCTGAAAATCTTTTGGCGGCATTGAAAGATTCTTTTGCAAAAATTCAGGATGCACAGCCCGAAGTTTTTTACAGCGAGGAAGAAATCAATCTCAATGAAGAATTTTCACAGCTTTTAAATCTCACGGACGAAGAACTCAGCGAAAAGTTAAATTCTTTGCCGGAAGATTTGAAAAACGAAATTAAAAATCTTATTGATGAAATAAATAACGCTCTCGAAAACGGCGAAGATTTTGTTTCCGTAAAGTCCGCGGTCGAAAAATTATCCGTGCTGTTCAACAGAAACGCAACGAAAAGCGAAATTTCTCCTGAAGCAAAAAATGACGGAAAAATTTTAGAAAAAGAAAAAAATACCGGCGAAAAACTGAAATCCGAAGCTGAAATCAATTCCGCAAACGCTGCCGGAGCTGTTGCTGTAATGTCAAATGTAAATCCGGCTTCAGAAAATGTAAATTTTGAAACAAAATCACAAAATTCAAATGCGAACGATGAAACGTCAAAATTAAATTCAAAAATTTCACAGCACGTTCAGACACGCGAAATTAAAACTCAAAACGAAATTAAAGCCGGTGCTGAAACAGACTCTGTTGTGAAATCTGACGAAGCCGCTGAAAATCCTGATGAAAAAAATCAAAATTTAACGGGCGAAAAACTTAATCTTGATGATGAATCAGAATCTGAAAAACAAAATTCAGATTCAAATTTCGGTCAGGCACGCGAAAATTTTTCGGGTTCACATGGTCAGCAGCGTTCACGTAACGACAGCAGAAAAATCTCAAACGAAAATTCACTCGACTATGAAGGCAGCGAAAATTCAACAGCGCACAAAACAAATCCGCACGGTAATTTTCAGAATTTTTTCGATGGAATCCTGAACAGCCGCCGGACATCTTCGACAGCGTTATCACAGCCGTTGAACCTTCGTGAAAATTTTAATTTTAATCAGAGCGAAACTCTCAGGGACGGACTTGTCAATGTTGTGAGATTCATACGCGCTGACGGAGTTCAGAAAGCCAGCATCGTGATTGATCCTCCGGCACTCGGAAGAATTTCAGTTGAACTTACTTCAAATTCTTCTGGCGTTGAAGCTTCAATTAAAGTCGCAAGCGAGCAAATCCGACAATTAGTTCAAGACCAGTTGACCCAGCTTCGTATGAATTTGTCTGAACAAGGCGTGCAGGTCGCTGAATTTACTGTCGATATACAGCAGGACAGCAGTAACGGCGGAAATTCTCAAAACCCCGATCAGCAGAACAGACGCGAAAATTTCTTCACCGAAGCTGAGGAAGACGATGAAGAAGAATTTAGAATCGACTTAGAAGAAGGGCTATTATACTGGATAGCATAAGAAATAAAGGGGAATCGAAAAATGTCGGTAACGAGTACAAACAATTATACTAACCTTGCGGATTTGAATGTAACAGCGGCGAGTACTGCATCGTCAGCAACCTCGACTGCCTCGGCAGTTACGACTGCAACGAATAACGAACTCGGCAAAGACGCTTTTCTGAAATTATTAATCGCCGAGCTTTCCAATCAGGATCCTACCAACCCTGTTGAAGACAGAGAGTTTATTTCTCAGATGGCAACGTTCTCAACTCTTGAACAGATGCAGAATATGAACAAAACTATGGAAGGTATTGCCGAAACAAATAAATTTTCAGCTGTGAACTACATCGGCAAGGCGGTAGCGTTCACAAATGATGAAGGCAAACAGGTTCCGGCACTCGTCAACGCGGTCTGGTTTGAAAACGGCAAAACTATTCTTGACACCAGCGAAGGCGATGTACCGCTCGAAAAAGTTGAAGGAATTTCAGAATTAAGCTGATTTAAAATAAAAATTGCTCTCACGGACGAGACAAAGGCAGGAAGCAGGAAGAACGCCCGCCGATATAAAATATTATTAGATTAAGAAAGGAAAATTAAAAATGCTAAGATCATTGATGACAGCAGTAACGGGTGTTCGCGCTCATCAGACAATGCTCGACGTTACGGGCAATAACATAGCCAACGCAAACACAACAGGCTTTAAAAAAGATTCAACGATTTTCGCCGATTTAATGTATCAGGCGAACAAATACGCTTCAGGCGCAAACGACACACGCGGCGGTATCAACCCGGCACAGGTCGGTTTAGGTGTCAGCGTTTCCGCAATCGAAACGATTCATACTCAAGGTTCAGGCTCATATACGGGCAACGCTTCAGATATGATGATTCAGGACAAAGGCTTCTTTGTCTATAAAGATGGCAACACTCAGCTTTTCAGCCGTTCGGGCGCATTAGTCCTTGATGGGAACAGCGACATGGTAATGTCCGGACAGGGCTACCAGCTTCAGGGCTATAAAATGGAAGAAACTCCGCTTGACGGCTATCAGCAGGCGGCGGAACTTTCAACCGTTAATATTCCGCTCGGACAGAAAATCGACGCTAAGGCAACTACTCAGGTAGATTACCAGTGCAACCTTGACAGCAGAACGAGCGCGTATCTTTCATACGGCTTTGCAGATTTGCCTTACAATGCTTTCGCGGCATGGAACGGAAGCGAAACCGGCAAAGCTTCAATTCCAATCGCAGGCTCGAATTACGACATCAGCTTTTTAACAACGGGCGTGCGTTCAAGTCAGGTTACCTACAACCTTGACAGCACTGGCGCAACAACAAACGCTACGGATATAAACTATCTTGATATTGAACTCGCAAACGGAACGGCAACAACGACATTAAAATTTGACATTACCGACGTTAGCAATGATACAGGACTTCCTGTTCTGAGCCTTCCGAAACTCAAGGCTGATGCTGCCGGAGGGGCTTCATATCCAACAGCTACGACAAACAGTGCAGATACGAATTTTGTTGGCTGGTTTGATACGAGAGTCAGCACCGTTACAGCCGCAGCAACAGGAATATACGACGGCACTAATGCTTACCCGACAGCGACACAGGAGGAACTCGATAAATATTTTGTTCCTGTTTACAGTTTTCCCGGTCAGACACCTCCTCAGTATTTTGCCGCGCAGTATGACAGCGAAACAGGAGATTTGAAAATCCGCAAACTGACTCTTCTCAACGGTACAACCGAAGTTTCGGCTACGGCTGGACAGACCCTTCAGCAGGACATTACAGCGCGTGCAGTAGCTACACCTCCTGCAGGCACGACTGCTATTACGCAGATAAAGCTGGAGCCGTCAAGTTTCACTTACAATCTCAATGACAATATGAACTACACAAACTTCCAGCTCAAGGGTTCGCCGACAGTTGCATATATTAACGATACCGGTGCTGTGGCATATGGAGTTCAGGAAATCGAATACAATTTTGTCGCTGAGTTTGACGAAAGCACAACACGACAGGTCAATGACGGTTCAAGCCTTTCCAAAACCGCCGCAGATCTGAAGCTCTGGTATTATGGCTACAGCAACGCCGATTTGAACGGCTTCGCAGCAACGACAGAAATGAAAATGCACAGAATGGAAGCTACCGTGTATTTCAATGCTGACGGAACATTCGACTCTGTTGACTGGGTATCAGGCAACGACGATGCTCCTATGGGCTATCGAATCACTGATGATCCTGTTACGATAGGCACAGACACGTTTACAGGAGCGAATTTCCAGATTTCAGTCGGCTCATCGAGCAAAACTTCAAGCGCAACAGACACCTTGAATTTCAGATCCGCAAAGAACCTTGACACTCCCGGACCTGCTGACAGCGAAGGAGTATGGGACACCGTAGGCACAACGTATCAGGGCGGCTATCACGCAACAAAACTCACGATTTACGATGACAACGGCAAAGAACATACACTCGAAGTTACGTTCAAAAAAATCACAGAAAACCGTTGGCGCTGGGAGGCGTTCCTCGTTGAAAGAAACGAAAGCACAGGACTTGATGAACTTGTGAACATAATCCCGTCTCCAAGGTCGGGCGAAATTGAATTTGACGGCTCAGGACGCATCAGCAACGCATTCGCTGATGACAACGACAAGTCAAGACGCGGCGATAACAATGACAGATACCCGAACGCTGAAGTCGAAATTGAAATCCCGTTCAGCCTTAACGGTCAGCCCAACAGCGTTGTAACTCTGAATTTCGGCGGCGGAGTCGGTAGCGGCGGCACTGCGCTTGACGGCGTTACTCAGTTTGCTTCAGAGACGACAACAAAGCCCGTTTATCAGGACGGCTACACGATGGGAGTTTTGAAGAGCTATTCAGTCGCAGTCAACGGCTTAATCACAGGTTCATATGACAACGGCGTGAACATTCCGCTTTACCGCGTGGCTCTCGCAACATTTGCGAACGAGCAGGGGCTTGAAAAAGTCGGCAACACGATGTTCAAGGCAACAGTGAACTCCGGCAACGCGAATATTGACGGCGCGACAACAAACGGCAAAGGCTCGATAATGTCGCAGTATGTAGAGATGTCAAACGTTGACCTTACGGAAGAGTTTACGCACCTGATAATCGCTCAGAGAGGTTTCCAGGCAAACGCAAGAACGGTTACGGTTAGCGATCAGATTCTTGAAGAAGTCGTGAACCTGAAGAGATAAATAATTTAATTCATGTTAAAAAATGCGCTTCAGATCTCAGGATTTGAAGCGTGTTTTTTTATTATATTTTCACTGTATGAACATTGCGTCTCCGAAAGAAAAAAATCTCCATTTATCTTTTGCGCAGCCCTCGTAAATTTCCAGAAGCTGCGGCAGAATTTCTTCTTCACAACCGAATTTTTCGGCTTTATTTGCGGCAAACGCAGCCACGAGCATTATCAAAGAGCTTTCCGGTAAATGAAAATTTGTAATCAGCGCATCGACAATTTTGAATTTATATCCGGGATAAATGTACAAATTTGTATCTAAAATTCCGGAAGATATTTTGCCGTTTTGTGCAAAAGATTCGAGAGTTCTCGCTGCTGTTGTTCCTGATGCGATGACACGTCCGCCTTTAGCTTTGCATTCGCTGATTAAATTTGCAGTTTCTTCGGATAATTCACAATGCTCGGAATGAATTTCATGCTCTCTGATGTCAGGAGTTTTTACAGGTCTGAACGTTCCCAAGCCAACGTGAAGAGTTACAAAAGAAATTTTCACACCAATATCCTTAATTTTATTTAAAAGTTCCGGCGTGAAATGCAAACTCGCGGTAGGTGCTGCGACAGAGCCGTCGTTACGCGCAAACACAGTCTGATAAGCTTCGCGCATGTCATTTTCATTTTTTATGTACGGCGGCAGAGGAACATTCCCGGATTCATCCAAAAATTTTATAAATTCATCACGTGATGTAAAATTAAATTTTATTTCTCGAATGCCTTCAGGCTTCTCATCAAGAATATTTATGAAAACATCTCCGGCTTTTAATTTTGCATTTTTATGAATTTTCCGCGCAGGTTTTACCAATGCCTCCCAAGTCAGGAAATCGCCGGTGAGATTTTTCAGCAAAAAAATTTCACACTGACCGCCTGATTCACGTATTCCCTTCAATCGAGCCGGAATAACTTTTGTGTCATTTAACACCAATAAATCATTCGGACGCAAAAATTTTGTAATATCGCGGAAAATATTTTCACGCAAAATTTTATTTCCTTTTACGTTCCACACCAGCAGTCGCGAGGAGTCGCGCGGTGAAGCCGGAAACTGTGCAATATTCTCCGGCGGGAGTTCATAAAAATACGAACTTAATTTGTATAAATCTTCGTGCGCTATCGTTTTCACTTGAATCTCTTAATTTCCGTTCCGGGATAATAATGCGTTAAAATCTGTTCAGCAGTGTAGCCCTGTTCCGCCATTGCCATAGCTCCCCACTGGCACATTCCGACACCATGTCCCCAGCCGCGCCCGTAAAATACAAATTCGTTGCCGGATTTTTCGATTGAATAGCCGTATTTGTTTAATTTTGGCGGCTGAGCAGTTACATTTGTAATTGTTTTTGTTTGCGATTTTTTCTGTTGTGCGCTGCGATCAAGCCCGATTTTGTAATAATTTTTCTTTTTATCCGTATTTGTGAGCATGTCTATTAACTCTGTTGTTGTAAAAATCCCGTTAGCACTCATTTGAGCTATTCCCTGCTCTTCCTCAAATGTTAAATTTGAAGCAGTATCTGAATTTTTATGTACGCCGACAAGCCCGCCGCCCGTTGAATCTTTATTACTGGCGTTGTACGCTCCGCCCGAAGGCGTAAACATTGTACTTTTAAGCGTTCTTGGGTCAAGATTCAGTCTAAACTGGCTTGCTTTAATCGTTTGAGTTCCGTTCGTGCCTATGAAAGTCATATCAATCGCGCGACCGCCCTCATCGACATCTGAAACCTGAATTTCTTTAATGTTACCAACGTCAGAGCCTGAAACTTTGCGGACAACTCCGCGGATTTTTTCATTTGAAAATTTTGCGTTCCACACTGCGACAGGTGATTTGTAATTTACAATTTCAGGTACGCCTGTTAAATATGGTACATCGCGCCCCCATACGTCTTTGATGTTTGCGGTATGTCCGCCGCTGTCTGAATGAAAATACGTTTGAGCGAGTTCATTTCCGTACGTTAAAACCGCGCCTGATGTACTGGATACAGCTTTGTTTGTTTTCGCGGTCTCAACGCCGGCACCTTTATAAACCTGATCCGCGTCTGTATCTACAACGTCATAACCCTTTTCGGCA
>CAJODX010000008.1:28461-41257 GCA_905233295.1 uncultured Synergistales bacterium
GTGCCACGACGCGCCGACTTCAGCAGGGAGAACACCGCGCAAATAATTTTCAAGTTCAACAACGTTCAAAAGTCCTCCGCGCTGTGTGATTAAAAATATTCCCCGATAAGTCTTTCCGTTAAAGCGCAGTAATCCTGTACTCGTTATCCTGACAGGCATTGCAAACGAATGTCCCATTATGTTCACGTTGCCGCCGCTTACAGAAATATTTGTACTTTCACCAAGATTGGCAAGTCTGCCGTCCGCGTCAGTCATTGCAATATTGCCGCCGGTCGTTCCTATATTGAAACTTGAGCCGCCGGAAAGTCTTACGTAAACATCACGAGCATCAGCCTCACCAATATTTGCAAGCAATAACACAAAAATTAAAAACGTCCGTACAATGCGTGAAATTGTAATCACCTTCCTTCAAAACTTTTTATTCTTGTTTTCACGTTCTCCTGCAAATTTCTGAAAAAGAACATATAATCATAGATGTGATAAGAACCCTGCGGCAAAAAAGAAACGACAGGCGGGTAATCCGAACTTACTAAACCAGGAATTTTTAAAACTCCACGTTTTGTATCAATATACGCGCCGCAGAAATTTTGTATCTCGCTTTTTATTTTTCCGCTGTAATCCGTAAAACACGCGCCTAAATTCAAATTTTTATCTGCAAATGTTTCATCTGTTTTCCAGTTTAACGGGTTAATTACAAAAGATTTAATATTTTCAGGAATGATTACGGTTGCTTTTATTTCAGGGGCTTCACAGTCAAATGCAACGACTACACCAAAATCATTTTCACCTTGTGCAGGTTTGATGTGAGGATTCCTTTTCAGAAATTCTTCATCAAGCCGCCAGCCTATTGCATAAACGGCAACAAGCTGAGACTGAAGTTTTTCATCTCTGAAAAAATCTTCGAGAATTTTGCAGCACATCTGCGCACCCTGCGAAAATCCTGCGAGTATAACAGGACGTCCTTTATTTTCGTTATTTAAGTAATATGAAAATGCCTCCGCAACATCTTTGTATGCAATATCCAAAAATTCATCGCGCGAAACTTCGGGAAGTTCATAGACTTTCAATGACATCTGTCTGTAATAGGGCGCGTACATTCGCGTTGAATCTTCATATATACCGCGTTCCATATTCAAAGCCCCGAGAAAATTTCCCATTGTATAATTATCAGAAAGGGACATGTTAAATTCATTATTAGTATCAACTGTGGGAGCTAATAAAAATAAATCAACTCCGCCGCTACCTTCAGCAAAATATGCCCAGTTGGCTGGATTGGAATAAATATTTTCACCGTACGATACAGAACATACTGATAACAAAAAAATTATTTGTAAAATAAATATTTTCTTAAAATTAAAAATCACTGATAACCGCTCTCCCTAAATATGAATATGCGTTTAATGTCGCTTTGCGCCCTCTCGGTGTACGTTCAAGCAAACCTTTTTGTATCAAATAAGGCTCATAAATATCCTCGATAGTCTGAGCTTCCTCGTTTAACGCCGCCGCCAGTGTGCTTAAACCAACAGGTCCTCCATTAAACAAATCTATAATTGCGCGCAAAATCTTTCTATCGCCTTCATCAAGTCCTGTTGCATCAACTTCAAGCATGTCCATGGCATGAACGGCGATGTTTTCATCAACCTCACTGTCAGCACCGTTACGCACCGCAGCGACATCCCGAACACGGCGCAGCAGCCTTAATGCAACTCTTGGTGTACCGCGCGAACGTTTTGCAATTTCGATTGTTGCGTTTTTCGTGATATTAACGCTCAGAACTCCAGCAGCACGCAGTAAAATCCCCGAAAGTTCTTCATCTGTGTACAACGCAAGCTGTTCAACAATGCCAAAACGCGCTCTTAATGGTGAAGTTAAAAGCCCGAGCCTCGTTGTCGCTCCGCAAAGTGTGAATTTCGGCAGATTCAGTGCGATTGTACGAGCCAACGGACCTTTGCCCACGACAATGTGAAGCGTGAAATCTTCCATCGCAGGATACAAAATTTCTTCAACCTGCGGCGGCATTCTGTGAATTTCATCAATGAATAAAACGTCGTTGCGTTCAATGTTTGATACTATTGCGGCAAGATCTCCGGCGCGTTCAAGTGCAGGACCTGTCGTTGTACGAAGCTGTCCGCCCATCTCTTGAGCGATGATCCCTGCGAGTGTGGTTTTTCCAAGCCCCGGAGGACCGTAAAATAAAATATGATCCAAAGGCTCACTGCGGTCTTTAGCGGCTTTGATATAAATTTTCAATTTTTCCTTGAGTTTTTCCTGTCCTGTAAATTCATCGAGATATTTTGGTCTGACCGTTATATCATCAGGATTTCTAGGAACATCAAAAATTCTTGCAGGCGTTATTAAATTTTCGCTCATTTGTGCAATTCCCTCAATGACATTCGCAATAAATCCTCTTCACTGAGTTTATCAAAGTCATCGCCGTGAGCAGCCCTCAGAAGATTTATGACCCCTCCCGCGTCAGAACGCGTAAATCCAAGCGATAAAAGCGCGTCAATAACGTTCTCAACGTGTCCGGAAGATTTTTGAGCCGTTTCGGATTTCTGTGCCATATTTTTTAATCCTGAAATATTTTTCAACTCAAAACAAAGACGTTCAGCCGTTTTTTTGCCGATACCCGGAACTCTCATAAACGCGTTTACATCAGCCGAAGAAATCGCGTTCACAACGCTGTCGATTGAAAGCTCCGACAAAATCGCAATACCTGTCCGTCCGCCGATGCCTTTAACGCTCGTAAGACGCAAAAAAAATTCGCGCTCGCGTTCAGAAGCAAAGCCGTAGATAACTGCTCCGGCTTCAGAAAATTGCAGGCACGTCGTAATTTTTATTTCTTTGCCGACCTCGCACGAACTCAAAACGGAACGCGAACATAAAATTTCAAAGCCGATCCCGTTTACATCGAGGATAACAATATTTTCGAGTTAAAGAACGAATCATAACGAAAATTTTAATGCAAGCCCCGTAACAGCCGCTGCCAATGCGTCCGCTGTATCATCAGGTCTTGGAATTTCATCAAGAGCAAGAAACCTCTGCACCATGCCCTGCACCTGAGATTTAACAGCATCGCCCGTTCCGCACAAAGCCATTTTAATCTGGTTGGGCTTGGGTTCAACGACAGGAAGATGATTTTGAGCCGCCAGCAGCATTACAACGCCGCGAGCCTGATAGACATATTCCGCCGTTGTCGTGTTGCGCCCGAAAAATAAACGTTCAATCGAAATTAAGTCAGGATTGCAGATTTTTATCTGTTCATGCACTGATTCATAAATTTTCAAAAGACGTTCCGTGAAAATCATTTCGGGCGAAGTTTCTATACAACCGTAATTTAAAGCCTTGAGTTTAAATCCCGACTGCGACACAGCTCCATAGCCGACCCTCGCAAGACCGGGATCTATTCCAAGACAAACTATATCAGACAAAATTACAATTGAAATTTATTCTTCTTCAAGTTTAGCGGCGATTTCGTCAGGAATCTCAAAATTTGAGTAAACATTCTGAACGTCATCGTGTTCTTCAAGAGCGTCAACAAGTCTCAAAACTTTTCGCGCCGCTTCAGCGTCTGAAACTTCAACGGGAGTCTTCGCAATCATTGAAACTTCAGCGTTTTCAACAACATATTTGTTGTCTTCAAGTGCCTTCTGAAGATTATCAAGATCGCCGGGTTCGCAGTAAAGAGTAAAACCGCCCTCGCTGGGTTCCATATCCGACATTCCCGATTCAAGTCCGAGCGTCATTAAAGAATCTTCATCAAGTCCCTCGCCTTTGACTTCGATAACACCTTTGCGGTCGAACATCCATGCAACGCTGCCGGATTCGCCCATCTGTCCGCCGTTGCGTGCGAGTAATGCACGAATTTCGGGAGTTGTGCGGTTTCTGTTGTCGGTCATAACGTTGACAAGAACAGCGATTCCTGAAGGTCCGTATGCCTCGTAAGTGAGTTCATCGTAAGAAATATCGCCGAGCTCACCTGTGCCGCGTTTGATTGCGCGTGTAATATTGTCGTTGGGAACACTGACTGCCTTTGCACGTTCGATAGCTGTCTTGAGCCTCATGTTCATAGCGGGATCGCCGCCGCCGTCTTTAGCCGCGATGATGATTGCGCGGACGAGTTTCTGGAAAAGGTTTCCTCTTTTTGCGTCCTGAGCTGCCTTACGGTGTTTAATGTTTGCCCATTTTGAATGTCCTGACAAGTTAAATCACTCCTGTTAAATGAAAAAAAATTAAATTAAAATTTGAAAATTGGAATCGGCTTGCGTTTGTGTTCGCTGCGTCTCCGCATAACGTCTATACGGGTTCTGGCGTTTTCATCATTAATGTTTCCCGTTGCGAGATATTCATCGAGAGTTTCATAGCTGAAGCCCATATCGCCTTCATCGGTTTGACCTTCATAAAGTCCTGCGCTTGGAGCTTTTGAAATAATTTTTTCGGGAACATTGAGAATTTTTGCGATTTTTTTGATGTCCCGTTTCAGAAAATTTGCGAGGGGCATTAAATCGACTCCGCTGTCGCCGAATTTTGTGAAATAGCCGGTTTCGTATTCAGATTTGTTGCTTGTTCCGCAGACGAGAAAATTTTTAGACTGTGCAACAGCGTACAGTGTAACCATTCGCAGCCTTGCTTTCATGTTTGACTTCACAAGTGAATTAAATTCGCCGCTGATTGAAGCCAGCATTGAATCAAAAACTCCGCTCAAGTCAACACGAATGAATTTTACGTCTAAAGATTCGGCTAAAAGTCTTGCATCTGCTTCATCCTGTTCGATGCTGTGGCACGGCATTATAACGCCGAGAACCTTTTCGCGCCCGAGAGCCTCGCGCCCGAGAGCTGCAAGCACGGAAGAATCTATTCCGCCTGACAGTCCGAGTACAATGCCGTCTGCGTGAGCGTTTTCGAGTTCATCACGAAGCCATTGTCCGCAGTTTGTGATTATGTTTCGCAAGTTCAAAAATTCCCCTCATCAAAAAATTTTCAGTATTATACACGATATGAAAATTTTTTGCTTAATAGAGAAGCATTTTCACATGGTACAGAAAACCATTTCTTTCCTGACAAAATCAAAAGGATGATAACGCTGTTTCGATGCTCTTAAACCAGCCTCGCCTAAATCTTCTTCTCTGTTTATGAATTTTGCTTTGCCTTTTAATTCTTTCGCAACAAGATTGACGATTTTAGTATATATTCCGTCAATGCTGCGGTTTGCCTTTTCTATGTGCGAGTAATACATGTCTCCGACAATTTCGCCAAGTTCAAAGCCCTGAACCGCGCCGTCAATTCTCATGCACCAGCCGAAAAGATTATAATTTTCCATGTGATTCAGGAGTTCAGGAATTTTTGATAATTCTTCGCTCGCTGTATCGTCTAATGTTTCTTTGAATTTTTCTTCGGCATAACCGCTGAAAAAATTTTTTACTTCGCCGAGATTTGCTTCCGTTATTTTTTCAAATGAAAAATCGCTGTATTCTTTGTCGAATTTATTGATGTGATTTTTTTGAGTGTGAAATGCTTTGCCCTTGAAGTCCGCCAAATCTTCAACGTAATAGAGATAGTCGTAGTAGCCTTCGTTTATTTTTATTTCAAACGGAACATTCATTTTTTTGAGATACTCCGTGTTTTCTTCTGTGAACGGATAAAAACCGTAAGGCAAACTGTTCGAGCGGCAATAATCTATTATTTTTCTGAAGCCTGCTTCAGTATCTTCGCACAATGGAAAATAAAATAAATATCTGCCGTCCAAAAGCTGATAAATATAAACGCCCTCAGGTTCAAACGCAACGTAAACGTTAAGGTAATCCAGACCCAGAAAAAGTCCGGTCAGAGTGTAGTCGTTTGATTTGTTGGGAGCGTATGAATATAAATTTTCTTTTACGCTTGCTAAGTCTTCAAGCTGTAATTTTTTGAATTGCATCGGGTTCACCTGAGATTTTATTTTTATATTTTAAATTTTTATATTTAAAATGAGGAGTCGGAGATTAGTTGTGTTTAAAGAATTTCTTTGTTGGCATAAATTTTTGAACCTGCCTGGCATGCAGCGCAAAAGCAATATTTTTCGCCTTTTGCTTTCAGTTCCATGCCGTGCTTCACCATATCCGCAGCCGTTTCAGCTCCGAAAAGTTTTCTGCCCGTATCTGAATCTGCAAACGCAATCGTGTCATCAATGGTGTTGACGTTTTCCTCAAGAGATTTTACAAGAGCTTCGGCGTTTGTTTTGTCCTGAGATTTGAGATATTTTTCAGCGATGCTCTTCAGATTCGGATTGCAGGACGGTGCAGCGATTAACTCTTTGACTTTTTCAAGAATTTCGTTTTTTGTCATAAAAATTCCTCCGGTAAAAAAATATTTTTCAGTTTCTGTATTATGCCACAAAATTTATTTTCCTGTGATAAATATTAATAGAACATTAAAGGGAAGGATCTTTAATATTATGACAGACAGAACAGAAAGAATCGGAGTAATCGGAGTCGGACATCTTGGACAGCATCACGCCCGAATTTACACAGAGCTTCTTGACGCAAGACTTGTTGGAGTTGCAGACAGCGATTTAGACCGCGCAAAATTCATCGGCGATCACTTGGGTGTTCCCGCGTTTAATTCGCTCGAAGAACTCATCAGAGCAAAATCTCCCGATGCAATTTCCGTTGTAGTCCCGACGAGCCAGCATTATGAGATTGCCAAAAAAGCTCTCAAAGCCGGTATTCACGTTCTTGTCGAAAAACCTGTAACAATAAAACCCGAAGAAGCCGGAGAACTTCTCGAACTCGCCGACAAAAAAAATTTAGTTCTTCAAGTCGGACACATCGAACGCTTCAACAGCGCAATAAGATATATTTCGCAAATTTCCTGCCAGCCCGTTTATCTTGACTCAAGACGCACAGCACCATTCAGCCCGAGAATCAATGATGTCGGGGTCGTTCTGGATTTGATGATTCACGATATTGACATAGTGATGTCGCTCGTTCCGTCAAAAATTTCACGGATTGCAGCGACAGGCGCGTGTGTTTTCACTGACCACGAGGACATCGCCGACGCTCAAATTACATTTGAAAACGGAGTTCTTGCACACATTCTCGTGAGCCGCTGTGCAGAAAAAAAATGCCGCCAGCTTGAAATTGTTGAACGTGAAAGACAGATAACGATCAACTACGAACTTCAGACCGTTCAGATTTCGCGATGCGTCAACAATCCCGAAGGTCAGGTTGATATTCGTGAAACTCCCGTTTTCCCGAAGAGCGAACCTTTGAAACTTGAACTCGCGGATTTCGTTCGCTGTATAAAAGAAAAAAGACCGCCTGTTGTCGGAGGCAAAGACGGAAAACGCGCTCTTGAGGTTGCCGTTGAAATTTTAAGACAGATTCACGACAGCGGAAGTCTGAAAACAGAAATGCAAAGAGCAATCTGAAAAATTTTCTTTCCTTATTCTTTCCCCTTCAGCTGAACTATTTGCCGGAAAATGTTATCATTGAGTCGCAGACATTTCAGCCGGAGGGGAAAAATTTTGCAAAATAAAAAAACATTCATGAAATTAATTTCTGCATTTGTAATTTCTTTAACTTTTTTTGTCTCCGCAGGCGAGTGCGTTATCATTGACGGCGCAGTCAGGGGCAAAAACGGTCTTTCATATTCAAACATAGCGTATGACTTTAACAGTTTGAGCGTAACTATCAGAAACTCAACAAAATATAATTTAAATTTCGGCGGCTCGATGCTTTTTCTCGATAAAAATTACAAAGTCATCGCACGCGCAGAACTCTTAACAGCAAAAGTCAAAAGACATTCTTCACGAAAATACAAAGCTTTTTTCAGCGAAGGCACTGGCAATGACGCAAAACGCGCACGTTATCTTGAATGGGAATTTTGAAGGGAAATAAAAAAAATGAAAAATCCGATTTTAAAAATTATTGATGACAGAAAATCCGGAAAATTTTCCGGGATTCCGTCTTACTGTACGGCAAACGAAATCGCTATCGAAGCTCTCCTCGAACAGGGCGCGAAACTCAATACTGAAATTTTAATCGAGGGCACTGCGAATCAAATTAATCAGTTCGGCGGCTATACCGGCATGACCCCGAAAGATTTTCGCGGTTACGTTTTCAATATAGCTGAACGCGTCGGCTTCGACAAAAATAAAATTATTCTCGGCGCAGATCATTTCGGTCCTCTTGTATGGTCGGAACTCTGCGAAAAAGATGCAATGAAAAACGCTCTTGAACTCGTTAGGCTCGCAGTCGAGGCAGGATTCAAAAAAATTCATCTCGATACGAGCATGAAACTCGCCGATGATGCTCCCGATGAAAGACTTTCAGATGAAAAAATCGCTGAACGTGGTGCTGTTCTGTTAGCTGAATGCGAAAAAACTTTTCAGGAACTCCTGAAAAAAAATCCCGATGAAATCCGTCCTGTCTATGTCATAGGCTCTGAAGTTCCGATACCCGGCGGCTCTCAGGACGAAAACTCAGGACTTCAGGTTACAACAGTTGAAGATTTTGAAAAAACTTTAAAAATTTACGAAGAAAAATTTTCAGAACACGGACTCTCAGAACGCTGGAACGATGTAATCGGCGTTGTCGTTCAGCCCGGAGTTGAGTTCGGCGATAAAGAAATTCATTTTTATGACCGTGCGGCGGCTCTTGAACTTTCAAAATCTTTGAAAAAATATTCCGGCATTGTCTTTGAAGGACATTCAACCGACTATCAGCCCAAAGAAAAACTCCGTCAGATGGTTGAAGACGGCACAGCGATTTTAAAAGTCGGTCCGGCTTTGACTTTTGCGCTTCGTGAAGGTTTATTTGCGCTGAGCAGCATCGAACGCGAATTAATTTCGGAAGATGAACGAGCAAATTTCGTTGAAACTCTTGAAAAAATTATGACGAAAAATCCGGCGGACTGGAAAAAACATTACCACGGCTCTGAAAAAGAAAAATTTCTTGCACGCAGATACAGCTACTCGGATCGGTGCAGATATTATCTCACTCAGCCGGAAATAAAAAACGCGGTTCAAAAATTATTTTCAAACATTGACGGATTAATTTCGCGCGGTGAAATTTTGCCCGGACTTTTGCGCCAGTATATGCCACGCCAGTATGAACGCGTCAGGGACGGCGTTATTAAAATGAAAGCCGATGCTCTAGTGAAAGATTTTGTCGTGTCTGTTGCCGAAGATTATAATTTTGCTGCAGGAATAAAAATATGAAAGGTTTAATGATACAGGGAACATCGAGCGATTCAGGAAAAAGTTTCCTTGTAACAGGTCTGTGCAGAATTTTTTCACGCGACTTTAATATGAAAATCTGCCCGTTTAAATCGCAGAACATGTCGAATATTTCATATACGACGCATGACGGGCTTGAAATGAGTCTTGCTCAGGCGTTGCAGGCAAAGGCGGCAGGACTTGAACCCGAAATTTTTATGAATCCGATTTTATTAAAGCCGAGGAACGAAAAATCTTCGGAAATTATTTTAAACGGAAAAATTTTTGAACACCCAGCCGAAAAAAATTTTTATTTTGAAAAATTCACTCAAAACGAAGGCATTAATGCTGTGCGTGAAGCTTTGAATTTTATCGGAAAAAATTTTGATGCTGTTATCATCGAAGGTGCAGGAAGTCCTGCTGAAATTAATCTGAACGCTCACGAAATCGTCAACATGAGAATCGCGAGGGAAGCTGACGTTCCTGTTGTTCTTGCCGCTGACGTTGACAGAGGCGGCGCGCTTGCGTCTGTTGTCGGAACTCTTGAACTTTTGGGACGCGACCGAGAACGCGTGAAGGGAATAATTTTCAATAAATTTCGCGGCGATATAAATTTATTTCGTCCTGCTGTCGAATGGACAGAAAAATATACCGGCGTGAAAGTTTTGGGAGTTGTACCGTTTGCAAAAAATATTCTGCTTGAAGCCGAAGATTCTTTGAGTGAAAATTTCAATAAAAATTTAAAGGGCGAAAATTTTTTGCAGGGCGATGAAGCTTTCAATGCGATTGCGGATTTGATTAAGGAATATGCTCCCGGGCTGCTTCGATTAGTAGAATAATGTCATTCACGACTTGAAAAACAAACAAACATAAAAAATAAATTAAAAAAGGCATTCTCATAAACGAGTGAGCCTTTTTTTTCGTGTATAGATCTTTTCTTTTTCTCGATTTTCACAAAATGCCGTCCATGGCGTTGACAATCATTTCAACAGCATCTCCGCGCGTCATCGTAACTCCGAGCGGAGGAAGATTTATTTTTGCGTTTACAATCTCTTCGGCACGCGCAAGCATTTTTTCAAAATCTTTTTTCGTGATGAATTTGTCCGGCGCAAAACGTCCCTTCTGACCTTTTGCCCCTGATGAATTTATATTCGCGCCTGTCATGCTGGGATATTTCAGCGGACTTAAAAGCCCGTATAAATTTGAAATCTGAACCGCCGCGAAATTTTTATGTTCAAGAGGAACGTCCGAATATTTGCAAAGCGAAAGAACAACTCCGGCTTCAGCTAATTTTTTTTGAACTTTCAACGGGTGAACCTCGCGAGGCTGAAGATTATTTTTCACCGCAACCGCCGCCAGCGTTCCGGCAGCCTGTCCCGTCATCATAGTGATGGGCTGAAGACGCAGGGCACTCGACACAAGACGCGACATCGACAGATTTTTTTCAGCCGCAACGAAATTGTCAACGCTCTCTGGAATTAAAATTTTCATTGGAACCTGAAAAGGTCCCTGCGGCATGTTGTTCCATATCGAAGACTGTTTTTCGCCAAGTTCGCTTTCAATGTCATCATCGTCATCGCCGCCGTGAAGGTCAAGGTTGTAGCCGCCTATTGCGATTGAGTCGCTGAACTCGTGATTTTTATTTCCGTTGCGCCAGCTCAGAGAATTTTCATGTACAGCCTTTGAAATTAACGTGTAATTTCCAAGAACGCGTCTTGATTCTCTGACATAAGGAATCGGAGGCATATGTTTTGCGATTTCTTTCCATTCGTCCGGAAAATCTTTCGCGGCTTCGGGAATTTCGCCGTATTCGTTTTCATCGACCGACCATTCCGCGCCGAGTTCGTTCTGAATATAATATATAAAATGAAGAGTTTTTATCAGAGCATCGCGTTCCATTTTCGCGCGTGTTTCTTTGTCTTCAAGATACATGACGTTAAGTCCGTAATGATTCATTAACATGTATATTCCTGGATAGTCGTTGCCCCAGTTTACGCCGGTCTTTGAAATTTTATTCCAGTTTTTTTTCGCTCCAGTATAGCTGCCTGGCGTGAATGAGTCAGGTACGGCGCGATACGCGTTATGCGAAATTAAATTCACGGGCATTTTTACGGGGTATCTGCCCTTAAAGTCAAATCCGTCTTCAGTAACGTAGCGTTCGTAATTTTTTTTCGCACGTTCGTAATCAGGCAAAGGATTTTTCGGTTTAAGTCTTTCCGGCACACCCTCAGGATATTTTCTGATTATCGCCGTCCATGTAATGTCCTGAATGAAAGCGTTTTTGCTGATATTCGGCGAGATAAAATTTCCCGAACGGTAACGCGCTCCGACCATCGGCAAAATATCTCCGTATTCCGTAGCGTCGATTAAAATTTTAAAATTAATTTCACGGACACCTTCAGGAGTTTGAACGGTTACGGATTTTTCTTCATTTTCATTTTTCACGCCTATAACGTTTGAATGAAATAAAATGTCAGCACTCTCCGCCATTTTTTTGAGGATTTTATCGCCGGCTGAAGGTTCAAAAGCTTTGCCGTTTTCTTTCCAATAAGGCGTGTTGATGCTTTTTTTCATATCTGAATAATATTTTTCCACGCTGTCGATAAATTCTTTGTAAATTCCGCTTTCAAGTCTGCTCATATCGTCCATCGTTGAGACACCTGCCGCGGTTGCCTGTCCGCCTAACATTGAAGTCGGTTCGATTACCAGAACGCTAACACCAAGCCTTGAAGCCTGTATCGCCGCAGCCGTTCCGCCTGTACCGCCCCCGGCTATGACAACGTCGTAAGAATTTTTGATTTCAGCATTGCAGGATAAAGCTGTAAAAATTAAAATGCAAAACGCAAATAAAAAAATAAATTTTGATTTCATAAAAAATTTTTTTCCCTTTTTAAAAAAAATATATAAAAAAAATCAGGAAGCAGAAAATTTTTGCTCCCTAATTTAAAATGTACGGCGTTACGATCATGACCGCCTGAGTTTTGTTATAGTCATCGTTTCTCCATTTGAATAATTCTCCGAGCAGCGGAATATCTCCAAGCAAAGGAATTTTTGCTTCGGTTACGATATGCCCGTCCTGATTCAGACCGCCGACAACAAAAGGCATTCCGTCCCTGACGCGGATTTTTGTTGTAACTTCGCGTGTTGTTGTCTGAATATTTCCGTCAGTGTCTTTGCCGAGATAATCTCCCGTGTTGATGTTGAGGGTGAGATAAACATATCCGTTCTCTTCGATTTTAGGAGTGAATTTTAATTCCGGTCCGACTTCTTCGTTGCCCCATTCAACGTTTCCTTTTTCGTTGATTCCCTTGCTGTATAAAATATCCTGTTTAAGGCTTATCGTGGCTTCCTGACCGTCAACAGCAATGACAGAAGGGTTTGCGATTGTCCTGCCCTTGCCTTTATTTTCAAGAGCCTGAAGAGTTGCTGTAATCTGTCGGTCGAAATTTGATTTTCCCTGCGAGTAAGTTTCATCAAGATAAGTAATAATCCCGGAACCGCTGTAAGGGTTGCTCGAGAAAGTCCATTTGTCGTAAACTCCCTCGATTGCGGTTTGGACATCTTTTGTAACAGAGTCACTGAACTCGAAAATGCTCGCAC
>CAJODX010000008.1:41277-46110 GCA_905233295.1 uncultured Synergistales bacterium
TCAAGACGTTTGATAATATCTTCAACCTGATACATTTTCGCCGGATTTGTCTGTATATGAATCGTTCTCATGCGTTCGTCCTGAGTGTATTCGGCATCAGTGAGAGCCGCGAGATTTTTCAGCATCGTTACGACAGAACCGAGATCAGCGTAGGCGATTTTGAAAGATTTAATTTCTTTTTTGCCCGAAAGTCTGTAAAGACTCTCGCGTGTGCCGAAAGCTATTGTGTTGTTACCTGCGACAGTGCAGGCGAGGTCATATTGATTCATTAAATAATTCAGAATTTCTTCGGCTTTAATGTCAACGAGGCTCAGGCTTATAACGATGTCTTTCGGAAAAGAGTTGTCAATGATTACGTTTTTGCCGGAATCTTCCATTATCAGTCTGAAAACGTCGCGGAGTTCTGCATCACGGAACTCTGTATTTATTTTGTTGGACATTTTGAAAGGCAGAAAAGCTTCGGGCGAGTTTGGAACTTTTTGAGTCGGCACGAATTTCACAAAATTATTTTCGTCCTGTTTCAGTTTAACTCTTACGGACAAGCCGTCAAAGCTGCGCGAAATGGATTTCGATTCGATTTTTTTATCAGTTTCAAGGTCAATTTCAACGCGCCATTCCATATCTTCCGAAACGTTTTGGGCATAAAAATCGACAATAGCCGGCACTTCCTGATGAAATTCAGACATCAGAAGATTCATTTTTTTCACGTTCGCTGCCTTCGTGTCAGGAATGATTATCGTTAAATAATTTCCGTCGCTCTCAACACGCGGCGTCGGAATGTTCCGCCCGGAAAGCTTTAAAATAAATTCGTCCATTCCAAGCTGATAAGAGTTCACGTCTTTCAGCTGTGCCGGAGAATTTTCGTTCCTAGCTGCTTCAGCCGGAGAAGGACAGCTCAGGAAAATCGCAGAAATTAAATAAATTAAAAAAAATATTTTTTTCGACATCGGTAAATTCACTTCACTTTACTATGAGATTTTTTTAAGTAAAATATATTATACTACTTTACCGTAAAAAATACGCAGTGAAATAATCTGTAATTCGTGAAAAATTTTATTTCAGCGATGACCTTAAAATATTCGGAAGAGATTTATCGTTCTGAAGCTTTCTGATGAGTTCCGCGCGTTTTGAATCGCCCGTTTCGTAAAGGTCAACGAGTTTGCATTCAATCATCGTTTTTTTCGGAGAATCCGGATAATTTTTCAGACAGAGTTCAAGCATCTCGCAAGCCTCCTGCCGCATTTCTTCGGGGAATGCATCAAGATATAAATCCGCAAGATCCCAATATGCCGCGATGGCTTCTTCAGTTCCTTTGCAACGGTCGATGATTTTCTGAAGAATCATTTCGCGTTCAAAAGGATCGCCGGAGTTTCCAAGTCTGTTGAGTTCAACTCTCAAAGCGAGGGCTTCACGCTCCTTCATTGAAGAAGAATCTGCGGCGGATGAAGCTGAAAAAGCCGGAAAGAAAATTAAAACAGCAAGGACAAAAACAAATAAATTTTTTCTTAACATTTTAGGCTTTTATTTTGTCCTTTCAGTCATTTTTTGTGTTAGTTCGGAAAGGAAAGCATATTCAATGCCGTTATTTTTGTAGAGTTCATCGAAAATTTCTATTGCGCTTTGCGATAACTCTCGGACTTTTTTCTGAGCGGCTTCCAGTCCATGAACATGAACATAATTGTTTTTGCCTTTTGATTCATCGCTGCCGACAGGTTTCCCGAGTTCTTTTTCTGAACCTGTTTTGTTTAAAATGTCATCGCGGATTTGAAAAGCTATTCCCAAACAGCTTCCGGCTTTTTCAAGACTTGCAATATCTTTTGCTTCAGCACCGGCTAAAATTCCGCCGATCATCAAGCTGCTTTCAATCATGCAGGCTGTTTTATGCTCGTTCACAAAGTCAATCAAAACGTCAGAAACATCGTTTGAATTTTCATTCTCTATATCAGCGCACTGACCGCCAGCCATGCCGTATATTCCGGCTTTCAGAGAGAGTATTTTCAGAGCCTCGATTACTCTGCCGTCATAACCTTTTCCGAAAGATTTCAGAGCCGTTTCAAATGCAAAATTCAAAAGTCCATCTCCTGCAAGAGTTGCTATACCCGCGCCGTAAACAGCGTGTGTCGTTTTTCTTCCGCGTCTGTATAAATCGTTGTCCATTGCGGGCAAATCATCATGGACAAGAGAAAACGTGTGAATCATTTCGATTGCGGCAACGAAAGGCGCGATTAAATCTTCATCAATGCCGCCGAAAATTTTCCATGTCTCCAGCATTAAGACAGGTCTGATTCTTTTTCCTCCTGTGAGCAGGCTGTAATTCATTGCCTCTATTAATGTTTTCTGAAAACCGTCAGCTTCCGGCATGAAACGTATCAAAATTTCATCGGCGCGTTTTTTCAGGTCTTTCAGATATTCCTCAAATGAAAACAAAATGCAAAAGTCTCCTTTGACAATTTTTTTTTCATTATATACTGCTTTTCTGCATTACCGAAAATTTTTAAGGTGAAAGAGACTTCATGCTAAAATTACCTTCAAAATTTGTGAAAATCTCTTTCAAAAAGGGAGGAAAATTTTTTTGGATAACATTAAGCGTGTTCATCTGATGGGGCTTGGCGGCGCAGGCATGAGCGCACTGGCGAAACTCTTAAAGGCTCAGGGACTTGACGTAACAGGCTGCGATCTCAAAGAGCCTCATTATGACCTTGATTCAATTTCCTGTCAGCTCGGACACTCAAAGGAACATATAAAAAATATAAATCCCGATGCTTTGATTTTGAGCAGTGCTGTCAGCCATGACAACGAAGAAGTTATCGAAGCAAAAAACCGCGGCATTCAAATTTTTTCACGCGCCGAAGCTCTGAGCGAACTCTTCAACAGGGCAAAAGGCATCGGCATCGCAGGGGCTCACGGAAAAACAACGACTTCATCAATGACAGGGCTGATATTTTTACGCGCCGGATTAAATCCGACTGTCTATGTCGGAGCAAACGTCCCTGACATTGGCAGCAATGCTGTATCAGGCTCAGGAGAAAATTTTATCGCCGAACTTGACGAGAGCGACGGAACTTTTGAACTTTTCCACCCTACCCTTCCGTAGCAATCATCACAAACGCTGACTGGGATCACGTTGACCATTACAAAACACGCGACGATGTCATAAACGCGTTCATTCGTTTCGCAAACGGACGCAAACCCGGCGGAGCTTTGATAATCTGCGCTGAAGATGACGGAGCTTCAAAAGTTTTTGATAAATGCAATAAGACACGCGGAAAAATAATCCGTTACGGTTTCGGAAAAAATTTCGACTGGAGCGCGGCAAACATCAAAATCTCTCACGGCGGAGGAGTCAGCTGTGAAGTCTATCATAACGGCGAAAATCTCGGCATTCTTGAACTTTCAGTCTCAGGAGCGCACAACGTGTTAAACTCTCTTGCGGCAATCGCGGCGGCTTACGAATACGGCGTGAATTTTGAAACATCTGCGGAAATTTTGAAAAATTTTCACGGCTCTGAACGCCGTATGCAGGTCAAAGGATTAATAAAAGAAAAAAATATTTTAGTCATGGACGATTACGCTCATCACCCTTCGGAGATAAAAGCGTCTTTGAAAGCTGTAAAAGATATTTATCCGGAACGCAGACTTGTTTTAGTGTATCAGCCTCACAGATTTTCAAGAACGGCTCAGTTTGCTCCGGATTTTGCAAAGGCTTTGAGCATAGCTGACGAAATATTTCTGTTGCCTGTATTCTCAGCGGGTGAAAAAGAATTTTCGCACAGCTCATCGGTCGAGATAGCGGAAAAAGCGGAGAAAAAAATCACTCTCGTAAATTTCAGCGATGCGCATGAAAAAATAAAAATTTCGTTACAGCCGGGCGATTTATTATTAACGATGGGTGCCGGAGATGTTTATGAAATCGGCGAAAAAATTTTAGGAGAAAATCAAAATGTCTGAAAAAAATTTCAGAATTGAACACGACACTATGGGCGAAATTAAAGTCCCGTCTGAAAAATATTGGGGCGCGCAGACACAGAGAAGCCTTGAAAATTTCAGGATAGGTCAGGGCATTGAAACGATGCCGATGGAGATTATTCACGCTTTCGGAATTTTGAAAAAAGCCGCGGCACGTGCAAATAATTTTTTGAATCCAGAAAAACTCACCGCCGAAAAACTTTCTTTAATTGAACAGGCTTCGGACGAAATCATTTCAGGAAAACTCGCTGAAAATTTTCCTCTTGTCGTGTGGCAGACAGGCTCGGGAACGCAATCGAACATGAACGCGAATGAAGTCGTTGCGAACAGAGCAAACGAAATCGCAGGGAAAAAAATTCTTCACCCCAATGACGATGTTAATATGTCTCAGTCTTCAAACGACACATTCCCGACTGCCATGAATATTTCAGCTGTGCTTGCGCTGACAAAAAATTTGATTCCGGCACTCGAAGATTTGATTTTGACTTTCAAAAATCTCGAAGACGAAAATAAAAATATCGTCAAAACAGGACGGACACATCTTCAGGATGCCGTGCCGATAAATTTTGAACAGGAAATCAGCGGCTGGCGAAGCTCTCTTGAACATGACAGAAAATTAATCAATCTTGCTCTGACACCTTTAAGAGAACTCGCGCTCGGAGGTACAGCGGTCGGAACGGGCTTGAATGCTCCCGAGGGTTTCGCTGAAAAATCCGCCGAAGAAATTTCAAAATTAACGGGCGAAAATTTTGTAACGGCTGAAAATAAATTTCACGCTCTGACATCGAAAGATGAAATTGTTTTTGCTCACGGAGCTTTGAAGGCTCTTGCGGCAGATATGATGAAGATTGCCAACGATATTCGCTG
>CAJODX010000009.1:0-817 GCA_905233295.1 uncultured Synergistales bacterium
CCCGACAACGTTGTGCCGTGCTACATCGGAGGCATGACCGTTTCATGCTGGGACGGCGAAACTCTGCGCTGTGTAAAGCTTCCAGCCTTGCCCGAAGATTTGAACGTTATAGCCGCTGTGCCGGATTTTCAGGTTCATACTGAAGATGCAAGAAAAATTCTGCCTGAGAGCGTACCTTTCAAAGATGCTGTCTTTAATGTCAGTCATGCCAGTATTTTATGCGCGGCATGGGCAATGGGGCGCTGGGATTTGCTGCGTGTAGGAATGGAAGACAGACTGCACCAGCCTCACAGAGCAAAATTATTTCCGGGGACAACGGGCGAAAAATTTCTGAAAGAAATCAACAATCACCCAGACTGCGTTGCAACAGCCATCAGCGGCTCAGGACCGACAATGATTGCAATCGTTCACGGCAAAGCCGGAAAATTATCTCAGGCTATGTGCAAAATTTTCACTGACGGCGGCTCGGCTTCACATTTTTTTGTTCTCAACTGCGCGGCTTTAGGCACGGTCATAGAAAAATAAAATAAAGTTCAATGGAAATTATTTTTACTCAGGAAGATTTTTACGTTGATGCACAGCAGACATCGTCTGAACTTGAAAAACGTTTCATCGAAAATAAATTTCAGTCTCTTTATGATTTAGGCTTCGATGATAACGATAAAAAAGAAAATTCAACCCCGTCTTTTAATTACATAAGGCTAATAGCTGAAAATTTTGTTGAATTTCTGACCAGAATACCCGAAATTGAATTTATTCGCGGAAATCTGAAACCTGACATTCCCGAAGATGTTAAAAGTTCACTGTTAAATTCGAT
>CAJODX010000009.1:828-15124 GCA_905233295.1 uncultured Synergistales bacterium
TTTTTCAAGACTTACGGAAATTTTCAACAGAGAAATTTCTTCATATTCAGGAACGGTCAGCCAGTATATCTCAGAAAAAAGCCGGATATTGAAAGTTCCCGAAAGAGTTTTCTTTCATCTTGTCGAAAACAGAAAAGATTCCGATTTCCCTTTTGCATTCCTCGCGACTTACGCAACTAAAGACAGCGAGGGGAATGTCCGTCATATGCCTTTGTCATACGCGCTGAAGGAATTTAAGAAAAACCACCCGAAACTGCTTAGTCTTTTATCGTGTCTGAACAGAGCCGCGGATGTTTCTCCCCTGATAGATTCTTTTGTTGACAGCGGCGAAATGTTTCATCCGCTGAAGCTTACAGCAGGTGAAGCCTACGAAATTTTGAAAGCTATTCCGGCACTCGAAGAAAATGGAATTTTATGCAGGATTCCAATCTGGTGGAAAAGGAAAGCTTCATCTGTTCATCTTTCAGTAAAATTCGAGCAAAAATCCTTACTTGGTTTCGATACGCTGTTGTCGATGCTGCCAGAGCTGAGCGTTGACGGTGTTGCATTAAGCCGCAAAGACATAAAAGACATTATGCATCAAACCGAAGGACTTGCGCTCATAAAAGGAAAATGGATTGAAGTTGATAAAGAACGTCTGCAAAAACTTCTTGATAAAATGGACGAATACGGCGGAGAACTTTCATTTTTTGACGCAATGAGAATGAAAGCCGGCATGGACGAACAGGATTTGGACGCTGTAAACTTCACGAACGATGATTTTATAGGAGAAATCGTGAAAAAACTCAGCAATGCCGATGAACTCGAAAAGCCTGAAATTCCTTCGTCAGTGAAAGCGGATTTAAGACCTTATCAAGTTTCAGGTTTTGCGTGGCTGAATCTTATGGCGAGATTAAGGCTCGGGGCATGTCTTGCCGACGATATGGGACTTGGAAAAACTTTACAGGTTCTGACCCTGCTGGAAACATTAAGAAAAGAAAATAAAGATTCAAAAATTCTGTTAATCGTTCCCGCGTCTCTCCTTGGAAACTGGGAAAACGAAGCTGCAAAATTCACTCCGGAAATGCCCGTTCATATTCTTCACGGCAGAACAAAAAATGTTCTCGAAAAAGAAATTAAAAACAAACTTTCTTTCCTTACCATTACGACATATACGACTGCGGCAGGACTTGATGGGCTTCAGAAAATCGAATGGAACGCTGTCATACTCGATGAAGCTCAGGCAATAAAGAATGCCGGAACAAAACAGTCGAAAATGATAAAGAAAATTCCGGCGTATTTGAGAATTGCAATGACAGGAACGCCTGTTGAAAATAATCTTTCAAATTTATGGTCGCTGTTCGATTTTCTGAACAAAGGTCTTTTAGGTTCAATGGATGAGTTCAAAAAATATACGAAAAAAATCGAAGACACTCCGCAGGGTTACATGAGGCTGAGAAATATTGTCTCGCCGTTCATTCTCAGGAGATTGAAAACTGACAAATCCATTATTTCGGATTTACCCGACAAGATTGAACAGCTTGATTACGTTTCATTGAGCAAAAGACAAATCGTTCTTTACCGCAAACAGGTTGAAGATCTCGAGGAGCTTTTGGCGGAAAGTGAAGATCCGGCTTCCATAAAACGTAGCGGAATTATTCTTTCAACGATAATGAAACTTAAACAGATCTGCAACCACCCGGATCAGTTTTTAGGGCAGGACACCTACGCGCCTTCTGACAGCGGAAAATTTGCTATGCTGCGTGAAATCTGCGAAACTATTCACGAAAAACGCGAAAAAGTTTTAGTTTTCACTCAGTTCAGAGAAATCACAGAATATCTTGAAAATTATCTCAGCGAAATTTTCCAGCGTAAAGGTCTTGTCATTCACGGCGGCACCAGAATAAAAAAACGTTCCGAATATGTCGAAGCCTTCAATGGAACGAATGATTTTCCGTTTATGATTCTATCTTTAAAAGCCGCAGGAGTCGGATTGAACCTCACCGGCGCAAATCATGTCATTCATTTTGACCGATGGTGGAATCCCGCCGTTGAAAATCAGGCTACTGATAGGGCATTCAGAATCGGTCAGAAAAAAAATGTCATGGTTCACAAATTTATCGCAAAAGGAACTGTCGAAGACCGAATCAATGACATAATCGAAAGCAAAAAAGCTCTTGCTGAAAACGTCATAGGCAGCGGAGAAAACTGGATTACGAAAATGAGTAATCAGGAAATTCTTGATATGATGAGGCTTGAAAAATGAGTTATTTTTACGGAAATGAATACTCCTACATGAGTATAAGTGAACTTGAGGAGAAGTCGCGGAGAATTTTATCAAAACACCCTGACTATGACCCCGTTGAAGTTTCATCGCAGAAAACAATCTGTTCAAGCTGGTGGGGGCAGTCGTGGTGTAAAAATCTTGAACGCTATGCCGACTGGAGCAACAGAATCGAACGCGGAAGAAAATATGTCCGCCATGATGCCGTTATAAATTTAAAAATAGACGGCGGAAAAATAAATGCTCTTGTGGTAGGAAGCGAAAAAAAACCGTATGAAATAGAAATAAAAATAGCTCCGCTCTCACCCGAACGCCAGAAAAAAATCGAGAGACTTGCCTCGGGAAAAATTCAAAATCTTGAAGCCCTTGTTTCAGGGAGTTTTCCGGAAGATCTCAAAGAATCTTTATTTCAGGAAGGCGTTTTGTTCCCTGAGCCAGATGAAATTGAATTTGAATGCAGCTGCCCTGATTACGCATATATGTGCAAGCACGTTGCCGCGGTTCTTTACGGTATAGGTGTCCGTCTTGACCGTGATCCGCTTTGTCTTTTCAAAATGAGAGGAATCGAAACCGAAAAATTCATTTCCGAAACCATAAACGGAAAAGTCGAGAAAATGCTGGCGAACGCGAAAAAGAAAAGTTCGCGGATTCTGTCCGGCGATGATCTCAGCGTTTTCGGACTTATGAGTTAGTCTGTCTCAGTCTGTCGGCAAGTCTTGTGTTCCTGTCAACAATTTTATTATTTTTGACGGCGATGAAGACGGCTTTTTTTTCTCCGACAAGAATCAGACCTTTTTTTGCTCTCGTTACGCCGGTGTAAAGCAGATTTCTTTGAAGCATCATATAATGGCTCATCATCAGCGGCATGACAACATAAGGAAACTCGCTCCCTTGAGATTTGTGAATCGTTGTCGCATATGCAAGGACGAGTTCATCGAGTTCGGTGATGTCGTATTTCACAGTCCGTTCATCGAAGGCTACCGTCAGTTCATTGTCTTCTGTGCTGACGTTGCGGACAAATCCAATATCACCGTTAAAAACAGCTTTTTCATAATTATTTCGTATCTGCATGACTTTATCTCCGATTCGATAATCCACGCCGGCTCTTTTAAGAGAAAGTCCTTTCGGATTCAATGCCGCCTGCAATATAAAATTCAAATTTGCTGAACCTGTCGCACCCCGTCTCATAGGTGTCAAAACTTGAATATCCTCCTGTTTTATTTTTCGTTGAGGCAAAAATTCCGTACACAGCCACAGGACTTTTTCAGCGGCTTTTTCGCTTCGTTCCGCAGATGTTTCGCCGTCTTCCTCTGAAGAAAAGAGAAAATCTGAATTGCGGTCCGTCAGATACGGCATTTCACCGTGATTTATTTTGTGAGCATTTGTTATTATTTTGCTTCTTTGTGCCTGACGGAATATTTTTTCAAGTTTTACAAACGGAATGACACCGGAAGAAAGAATATCCGTCAAAACTTTTCCTGCGCCGACGCTCGGCAACTGATCAACATCACCTACAAGAATCAAAGTCATGTTATCAGGAACAGCCTTCAAAAGAGAGTTCATCAGCATAATATCTATCATTGAACATTCATCGACAATCAGAACATCGCCTCTCAAGGGATTTTCTTCGTTTCGCTGAAAACCCTGCGGCGGTTTCATTTCCAACAGTCTGTGAATCGTTTTGGCTTCCATGTGAGTAACCTCGCTCATTCTCTTTGCGGCTCTGCCTGTCGGAGCAGCCAGAAGAATTTTTGCGCCTGCTTCTTTATACGCTCTGATAATGCCAAGTGTTGTTGTCGTTTTGCCTGTACCCGGACCGCCGGTGAGAACGAGAATTTTATTTTCGAGAGCTGCCTTTATGGCTTTGAGCTGTGTTTCATCATAATGAATCATGCCGGAATTTGCGTTGGTTTCTGAATATTTAATGTAATTTTTTCTGGAAGCGTTCAAAAGTTTTAAAAGTCTTTTAGCTGTTCCTGCTTCTGAATGATAAAACACGGGAAGATATATCGCCGTATCTTCGCGAATCAAATTTTTTTCTTCGAGCATAATATCAAGCGTTACAGCAAGAGTATCCGGCGAAACTTCAAGAAGTTCAGCTCCGATTTTTAACAGTTCGTCTTTATATGCAAAACAATGCCCGAGTTCAGAGAATTTATTTAAAGCATAAAAAATTCCGCTTCTGAGACGTTCAAAACGTTCATGCCCGAAACCGAGTTTTTTTGCGATTGTATCTGCGGTCTTGAAACCTATTCCCCAAATTTCATCTGCAAGGCGGTAAGGATTTTCAGTTACGGTTGAGATTGATTGATTTCCGTACTGCTTGAAAATTTTTGCGGCTAATGATGTGCTGACATCATGCGACTGAAGAAACAGCATAATATTTTTGATTTCCTGTTGTTCTTTCCAGCTTTTTTTAATTTGATTGATTCGTTTTGTTCCAATGCCCGGAACTTCAGAAAGGCGATCAGGATTTTCATCAAGCACCTTCAAAGTATCTTCGCCGAATGTCTCAACGATTCTTCCGGCATAAACAGGACCAATGCCTTTTATAAGTCCGCTGCCAAGATATTTTTTTATTCCGTTTACTGTTGCGGGAACAGTTTCCTCGCATTTTTGAAAAGCAAACTGCATTCCGTATTTTGGATCGTTTTTCCAAAATCCGTACAAATTGAAAATGCTGCCGACATGAACTTCCGGCATAACACCGACAGCGGCAATAATATCAGAAAAGCCCTTAGCGGAAACTTTTACGACCGAGTAGCCGTTCTGATCATTATGATAAGTTACTCTTTCGATGACACACTGTAATTTATCCAAAATCCGACCTCAAAATAAAATTCATATAAATTTTCCTGCTTTAATATATAATAAATCATACCGAAACTTATATGAATATGCATATAAATAAAATTTTTGAAAGGAGATTTTATAATGCTGAAAAAATTTTCGTTTGCTTTAACAGCGTTTTTAATCTTTGTATTTTCTGTTTCGGCATTTGCTGAAGAAGAATTAACAGAAGCGCCTCTGTCAAACGAATTTATAGAATGGCAGGCTGGTAATGACGGTGAAAAAAATAAAGGCGGCATAATTCCGTTTCCTGTAAATATGTCGCACCTCGCTGAAAATCCTCCGCTGGAAATTTCATCGAGAAATCCTTTAATCCCCAACGTAAAAGCGACAACGATACCTTCATATTATGATTTAAGAGATGTCAACGGCACAAGCTATGTTACGGATGTAAAAGATCAAAATCCTTACGGCGCGTGCTGGGCATTTGCCGCTATTGGCGCAATGGAATCAAATTATCTTAAACAAAACCCCGGCGCGGACATTGACCTTTCAGAAAGGCATCTCGCATGGTTTACATTCAAAAATTCCGATTCGTCAAAAGCATTTTCGCTCAATAGCTCTTATGAATCTATTATGGATCAGGGCGGAAATTCATTTTATCCGACAGCACTCTATTCAAGACTTGACGGACCTGTATCTGAAACAGATGTTCCTTATGCTCAGGAGCCTTCAGCAACAACGCCGGAAAGTTACACAAGAACGTTAAGACTTCGCAACGTCTATTATCTCAGCAGGACTCAATTTAACGTCAACGGCAGCACATCAAACCGCGATGCCGTCAAACAGAGAATAATGAACTCAGGTGCGGTAGTAGCGAGTTATTACAGCTTTGTCCAGGAGGATTATACGCCGGGTTACCGTCAGGTTTCTTCAAATGAAATATCCTACTATAAACCCGGCACAGGTACGAGTGTAAATCACGCCGTTCAGTTAATAGGCTGGGACGATAATTATTCAAAAAATAATTTCCAGACCACACCGAAATCAAACGGCGCATGGCTCGTAAAAAATTCATGGGGAACAAAATGGTCGAACGGTTCAACGAATGTTAAAAACTCTGACGGCTGTTTCTGGATGTCTTACGAACAGTTTTTGAGCGAGGGCGCGGCATTTGAAGTTGAAACAGTCAACGATGACATGAAAATTTACTGTTACGATCCTCTTGGCTGGTGTCTGAGTAAAACCATCAGCGGTATTTCTGCCGTATATTTTGCGAACGTTTTCAAAGCAGAACGTGCTGGCGAAAAACTCACCGAGGTAGCTTTTTACACGCCTGACAATAATCTTACTTACACTGTCGATATTTACACGGGAATGTCTTCAATGCCTTCATCAAGTCCTGTAAACGGCGTTTCTGTTTCAAGTCAGACAGCTGTCATAAACTGCGCAGGCTATCACACGATAACGCTCGATACGCCCGTTGACTTGACGCAGAACGAATATTTTTCGGTAGTCGTTAAACTCTCCAAAACAAATTTAATTCCTGTTGAGGGAGTCGTTGGCGGTCTTTCCAACCACGCAACAATCGAAAAAGGAAGTTTCATTTCATCAAACGGCACGAAATGGACCACCGGCGCGTCCGTCAATGCAAATACCTGTGTCCGTGCGTTTACTGTAACGGCTAACAACGTCGCTCCTAAAATTACAAATTCATATCCGCCTGATGCTCTGCTTGGAGCTGAATACAGTTTCAAATTTTCTGCGTCTGGTTCGCGTCCTCTGACATGGAGTTTGAGCGGCAATATTCCTGACGGTCTTTCTCTTGATGCCGACACGGGAGTTTTTTCGGGAACGCTGACAAAAAAAGGCAATTTCACTTTCACTGTAACCGTAGCAAACAGCTCGGGCACTGATTTAAAAAATTTCACTATGAATGTTTTCGACAAACCTGAAATCGTAACGTCAGAAATCGAAGGCTATGTCGGCTACGACTTAAATGAAACTCTGAAACTTTCGGACGGCAAAGCATCATCGTGGAGCATTAAGAGCGGTACACTGCCGAAAAATCTTGTGCTTGATTCTTCAACTGGAGTTATTTCCGGCAAACCGAAATCTCAAGGCACGACTTCCGTGAGTATTACGGCGGCTTCAAGCGCATGGGAAGTAAACAAGAGCATAAAATTCGTAATTAACGCAAAACCAACGAAACCTAAAATTTCAACTTCAAAGCTTTCTGACGGCAATATCGAAAAATCTTATACGGCAACGATAGCGGCTTCAGGAACAAAACCCATAACGCTCGAAATCGAAGGGCTTCCGACAGGTCTTGACATGAGTTCATCCGGCGCAATCAGCGGAACTCCGACAGTCGCAGGAACATTCACGATGAAAGTAACAGCGCGTAATGTTTACACAGACCTTAACAACACAGAAGTAACAAAAAACGTGAGATTAAAAATCAAGGCTGACGCTCCCGTTATAAAAACGCCTTCGAGTATTCCGAGCGGAATTTTAGGTCAGGAGTATGAAGGCTATCAGTTTGAACTTTCAGCCGGAACGTTGCCTGTTACATGGACGGCTTCGGGTCTGCCGAGCGGAATGAGTTTGAGTTCACTTGGAATATTATCGGGAACTCCGACAAGGGCAGGGACTTTTAACATTAATCTCAAAGTTACAAACGATGGCGGCAAGGTTTCATTAAAAGTTCCGTTCACTGTGTATCAGATACCCGAAATCACTACAACGAAAATTTCAAACGGAACGACAGATAAAAAATACACCGCAAAATTCACCGCTAAAGGTACAACGCCTATATCGTGGGACATTGAAGGTCTGCCGGACACTCTGAAGCTGACACTCAACGAGACAGGAACTCAGGCTGTCCTTTCAGGAACTCCTGTTGAAGCCGAAACATACGAATTAAAAATATCTGCGGGCAATCTCGCCGGAGTTGGCACAAAAACATTATCTTTTACAGTCAAGGGCGTTGCACCGAGAATTTCTGCGTCTCCTGCAAAGGCTGCGGCGGATAAATCTTACAGCTCGACCATTTCTGTTACAGGAACAAAGCCGGTTGCAATGACGTGTTCAATCGCGGATTCCGACAAAACAAAATTCGGAATTGACTCTCTTGAAGACATCGGACTGTCTTTTGTTGTCGATGAAGCTTCCGGCACTGCTGAACTCAAAGGAACGCCTACACAGTCGGTAAAGAATCTTCCATTGCAGATAACCGCTGAAAATGTTGCCGGCACAGCAACTAAAAAATGTAATTTGACGGTTCAGGGAACAAAACCTGCGTTCTCAAATTCCGTAGCAGCTACAGTGAAAGCGGCTGCAGGCGATGATATTAATATTGCCATTGCCGTTACGGGGACAAAAAATATAAAAATTACAATGAACAATGTGAGCGGTCTGACTTTGACCCAGCATGATGATTTCAATGCAACAATCACAGGGACTGCACCGTCTAAAGCGAAAAAACTTAACATTAAAGTTACAGCAGCAAACGCAGACGGGAAAGCTACGAAAACGATTGTGATGCAGACTGAGACAGCAACATCTTCAGCCACAGGCAGCTCATTTGAAATTGAAGATGACGGCAAAGATGTTGAAAACCAATCTGAAACCGAAGATATTTTCAATGAAAAAGAATCCGGCGGCGCGGCATCAAGTCAGCAGATTTTGAATTTAGGTGCGGAACGAAGCATAAAAGCTCTCGGAAATTCAGAACTTGAAGCTCTGAAAGGTTTCACTGTGGCGGCTGTCTTGCCTGAGATGAGCGTTACTGAAAGCGGAATGTACGATCTTGAAGTTGATCTCGATCCTGAAATCGGAGAGGGTCGCGAGTTGGTCTGGTTTGCATTCGCCAGAAACAGAAATAAAAATGACGATGATGAAATCGCGGAATTTTTCAATCTCGAAGGCGAAGAAATCACAAAGACAACCTCAGAAAACGCGGTTTTAATTTCCGTCTGGCTCAACGAGGGAGATGTTTACGCTCCTGTCATAGCCGTGAAAGACAAGGATTAAAAAAAATTTTTAAGATTTAAAATTAAAGAAAAAAACAGGGTGTTGAAAGGCACTCTGTTTTTTATTTTGTAATTTTCAAACGGCGTGTTAATATTTTCCATACGCTATAATTAAATTTCAGTTTAAAAATTTTTAATCAGGAGAGTGAATTATTTTGGCTTGGCTTGAAGCCCATCAGGAATTGCCCCGGCATCCTAAAACGAAACGTTTTGCGAGAATGTTAAAAATTTCAATTCCGCAGGCGGTAGGTCATCTTTTTCTGCTTTGGTGGTGGGCAGTGGATTATGCTGAAAACGGCGATCTTTCAAAATATGACGCTGATGATATTGCTGATGCCGTTCAGTGGGACGGAGATCCTGAGGAATTTTTAAACGCAATGATTGAATGCGGTCCGGGAGACTCAAGCGGCTTCATTGAAAAAGATGATGCCGGAAATATGTTTGTGCATGACTGGGATAAATACAGCGGAAGGCTCGTTGAAAAACGGGAAAAAAATCGTCAACGTCAGGCAAGGGTAAGAAAAAATAATTCGCTCAAAAAAATTCTTGAAGAAAAAGAAGAAAAAGAAAAAATTAACGAAAAAACAATAGAAATTTCGGCAAAAAAACAAAAATCAAACAGTAGCTCAAGTATTGAAAAAACTGAAGAAATTCAATATGAAAAAAATGTAACGCGTGACAGTGCCGTTACAAGCGCATTACGTGCGAGTGAGTCGCAGGGCTACATAACAGAACACAACAGAACACAACAGAACAAAACAAAACAGAACACAACAGCAGAAAAAAAAGCCACCCGCCCGCCCTCGAAAAAATCTGCTGCGGCTGTCGGACAGGAAAAAATTAATCTCGGCGAAATTATTTCGCTCTGGAACACAAAACTCGCTCCCCTTGGCTTTTCTCGTGTCCTGAAGCAAACTTTACCGCGAGAAAAAGCTCTCGAAGTCTTGCTGAACTCTTCCCCCGACCGAAACAAATTCCGCTGGTGGCAAGAAGTTTTCGACCGTATCAGCTCGTCGGAATTTTTGCGAAAAAGCATTCAGGAACGCAACTGGTTCACTCTCGACTGGCTGCTGAACGAGCATAATCTCGTCAAAGTCCTCGAAGGACGTTACGACAACAGGGCAAAACCCGCGCAAAAAAATTCCGGCAACAGCAATGCTCAAAACGAGCCAAGAGCAAACTCCATCGACGAAATTTTAGCAAAACACCGCGCTAAAAATTCAAACGCAATCGACGCTGAATTTCGCGTTGTCGAAGAGGGTGAAGACGGTGATAGAGAGCGATCGCCCGGCGTTCGATGAGATCATGGATTTCGTGAATGACCTGACGATAATGCCCAGCGGAAAAGATTTATCGCGAATGAAAACGGCGTTGTTCACAAGTCTTGAACAATATCCGCTCGATGTAGTAGCAAAGGCTGTTAATGCGCATTGCAGGACTGAAAAATTTTTCCCGATGCTCGCAGATATTATCCGGCAAATCGAAGGCACTCCCGATGAAAGAGCGGCTCTTGCGTGGTCTTTGGTGATGAAGGCGAAACGAAAATATAAACTTCGCAGAGCGATAAAATTTCCTGTTCCTGCGATTCATTTTGCGATTGAAAAAATGGGGGGCTGGGAGCGCGTTTACTGGTCGATAGATGACTCAAACGAAAGTTTTAAAGCCGCAGAATTTCAAAGATTTTTCAAAATCGGCGAGAAATGTGCATCATGGGAATTTGAAACAGGAAAAGTAAAAGTCTGTTCGTATTTTCCGTCTGAAGAAGAAATTTACGCGATCAGAAAGGGAAAAAAATTTAAACGTGAAATTTTTGATGTTGAGACAGACAAAATAATAACCGAAAAATTTAAACAGTTAAGTATGTGACATACGCGTTACTAAAACGCAATAAAAATTTTTTTGAGGATATTTTTTATGAAAACTCCAATATTTTTTTATGATCCTCTGGCTGAATATCTAGGTTCATGGTCAACGGAAATTAATTTTTCTTCGCTCGTTTTCAGAATATGTCTTGTCGTTTTTCTCGCGGCTCTTGTAGGCTGCGAACGCTCAAGCAAAAGACATTCCGCAGGTCTTAGAACGTTCATAATAGTCTCTCTTGCCTCTGCTGTGTCATCTATGATTGACCTTTGCATTCTTTCGAGAACAGAGTACGGCTTTCCTGTCATATCGGCGGCTTCAGTCATTTCGATAGCAATGATCAGCGGAAATTCGATTTTATTCAGTTCAAAAAGTCAGATAAAAGGACTCACGACATCAGCAGGACTTTGGGCTTGCGGCGTTATAGGTCTGTCAGCGGGCGCGGGACTTTACACCATAACGCTAGTTTCATTTTTTGCTTTGCTGTGCTGTATCTCTCAGCTTCCTTTAATCGAAAGTATTTTGAAAGACCGCTCGAATCATTTTGAAGTTCATCTTGAATTAAAAAATACTTATAATCTTCAGGATTTTGTAACGACAATAAGAAAACTCGGACTGAAAATTGACGATATAGAATCAAATCCGGCATATCTAAATTCAGGTCTCAGCGTTTATTCAGTTTCAATCACGATAAGCCAGAGAGATTTTAAAAAATACCGCAAGCATCGTGATATTATTGAAGCGTTACGTTCGCTCGATTATATTCATTACATTGAGGAAATGAATTAAAATATAGTTTCAGAAAAAAAATTTTTTTCAAGGAGAGTTTTTTATGCAGATAAGTTTCACTAAAAATCCCAATCCCGGCAAAATGCCGCCGGAAGACAAATTAGGTTTCGGTTCAGTCTTTTCCGATCATATGTTTGTGATGGACTACACGGACGAGAAAAAATGGCACAACGCAAGAATAGTTCCTTACGGTCCAATCGAAATCAATCCTGCAGCCAGTGTCCTTCATTACGCGAATGAAGTTTTCGAGGGCATGAAAGCCTATCGCTGGGCTGATGATTCTATTCATCTTTTCAGACCGATGGAAAACGCAAAACGAATCAACATCTCCGCAGAACGAATCGGACTTCCCGAAATTCCGACCGACATTTTTGTTGAAGCCGTCCGTGAAGTTGTAAAAGTTGACAAAGACTGGGTGCCGCATTCGGAAGGAACTTCGCTTTACATTCGTCCTTTTTTGTTCTCGCTTGATCCTGAACTCGCTCTGCACGGAATCCATGAAGCAAAATTTATGATAATTCTTTCACCGAGCGCGAGTTATTTCGCTGAAGGCATAAAGCCCGTAAAAATTATGCTTGAAACTGAAGATGTAAGAGCTGTACGCGGCGGCACAGGCTACACAAAATGCGGAGGAAATTACGCGGCAAGCAACAGAGCAGGCGATCGCGCAATGGCAAAAGGATATTCTCAGGTTCTTTGGCTCGACGGTGTTCACAGAAAATATATCGAAGAAGTCGGAGCTATGAACGTAATGTTCAAGATTGACGGCAAAGTCGTAACGCCTTCGCTCGAAAACGGTTCGATTTTGGGCGGCATCACAAGAAAATCCTGTCTCGAAGTTCTGAGAAGCTGGGGCGTTCCTGCTGAAGAAAGATTATTGAGCGTTGACGAGTTAATCGGAGCGGCTGAGTCAGGAAAACTCGAAGAAGCTTTCGGAACAGGTACAGCGGCGGTTATTTCACCGATCGGGGAACTTTTCTACAACAACAAAAAATACACGGTCAACGGCTTCAAAATCGGTCCTGTCGCGCAGAGATTATATGACGAACTCACGGGTATTCAGTGGGGCAAGAAGCCTGATCCTTTCGGGTGGACTGAATGCGTATAATCCTTCCTACGTTCGCAAAAATAAATTTAACGCTCCGTGTTATCAACAAAAGACCGAACGGTTATCATAATATTGTCTCAACGTTCCTGAAAATTCCTTCGGGCGATGTTCTTTACGTTTCCGAATCGACAGCAGGAATTGATATTGTCAACGCCAGCGTGAGTATCAAAGGCGAAAATATTGTTTTGAAGGCTTTGCGTGCTGCACGTGAAGAAGGATTCAAATTTCCTTATCTGAACGTGATGATTCACAAGAGCATTCCTGCAGGTTCCGGACTTGGAGCAGGCTCTGGGAACGCAGCTGCTCTTTTGATTTGGCTTGGTGCGCAGAAAGTCGCTGCAAAAGTCGGAGCTGATGTTCCGTTTTTATGTTCGGGGCTTGATATGGCTGTTGTGTCAGGTATTGGCGAAAATGTTGAACCAGCCAAAGGCGCAAGTATTCCGCACGGTGTGGTTGCGATTCCCGACTGGCAAATGGACACGAAAAGCGCGTATGAAGAAATTGACGAAACGAGCAGCGGTTTTGATACTTTGCTCGCAAGAACGGAAATGCGCGACATGTACAGTGCTAATGTCGGAAAAAAAGTCGGACTGCTTCCGAATGATTTTCTGAAAGTCCTTTTAAAAAAATATCCGAAATATAATGAATTATTTTCGATATTTGAACAGGCTGGAGCTGATGCATGGGGCGTAACAGGTTCGGGTAGCGGAGCATTTGCCATAATGAACGCGCCGAAATTTTTTAAGTTTCCAAGCTATGTAAAAAACGTTTTATATTTTTGAAAAAGAAAAAGTCAGGAAAGAGAGAAAAAATTTTTTCATTCCTGACTTCCGTTTTTTAAATTTTTGTTCCTGGTGCTGCGATTGCTTCAAGAATTTCGTATCTGTCCATTTGAAGATGCTTTTTCATTGCGAGAGCTTCTTCAATAGGAATTTCAACAATTCCGCCTTCACGAGTTGCAATGACACTGCCCGAACGTCCTTCAGCAAATGCTCTCACTGCATAATATCCCATTCGTGTAGCTGTCTCTCTGTCGCGTCCTGTCGGCGCACCGCCGCGCTGAATATGTCCAAGCACCGTAACTCGCGGGTCAATGCCGATTGCACTTTTAATTTTCGCGGCAATGTCAAACGCACTTCCGACACCTTCAGCGACAACGATCATAAAATGTGTTGCTCCTGCGAGCCTTGCGTTCTGGATTCTTTCAACGACATCGCGCTCGAAATCAAGTTCGTGTTCCGGTATCAGGACTGACGTAGCTCCTACGGCTATTCCGACGTAAAGGGCGAGAAATCCCGCGTGTCTTCCCATGACCTCGACTACTGAACAGCGTTCGTGAGACTGCATTGTGTCGCGCAGTTTGTCGATACATTCAATCGCAGTGTTGCACGCTGAGTCAAATCCGATTGTATAATTCGAGCAGCCTATGTCGTTGTCAATCGTTGCCGGAAT
>CAJODX010000010.1 GCA_905233295.1 uncultured Synergistales bacterium
TGAATTGCATTTCATGTATAATAATAAACAGGAAGAGAAAAATATCTGAAAAGACATAGCCAGATTTGCAGAGTTTTTCGATTAAAAACAGATTTTTTCGCACATCAATGAAAATGAATTGTAAACCTACCTAAGTTTACAATTGGAATTTTTCAAAATTTTTTCGATAAAAAAAAATTTTTGCCACAACATTTGCCACAACAAAAATATAAAAATTTTTTAGCATTCATAAAATTTCACAAAGAAAAATTTTTCGATAACTTTATGATTTTTTCTTGCGTCTGTAATTTTTCTCTCCATGTGTGTGTTATTTATACATGAAGCGCAACTCAGCTTACAGAAGCGAAAGTCTTCCTGCGAATTTTGATAAAAAAGATAAAAAAAGAGGAGAGCCTGCATTGAAACTCTCCTCCGAAATTTTTTTTTTAATTAAAACTCAAATGGCTTAATTTCTTTTACAACGTCAAGAATCGTTCCGTCGCGTGCCTCAAGGATTGCCACGACTTTGTCTTTAAACTGAAGGTCATCGGGTTTGCCAACAAGCGAGTAGGCTTTTTCCTGAAGCTGTTTAATGGGTACGTGTTTGATTCCGGCAGCGTCAAGAGCTTCGATGATGTCTTTGCGTCTCGGGTTGACAGCCGTGCCGTAGTCCGTAACAACAACATCAACGCAGTCGCCCGGTGTCGTTACAGTAACAACATGTTCGCAAATTGTTGCCATACGTCCGCGTGTCAAAGGCGTAACGATAACGCAGCATTTCGCGCCTTCAGCAGTGTCGGGGTGTCCGCCGGGTGCGCCGCGCAGAACTCCGTCAGAACCTGTGATAACGTTGACGTTAAAGTCTGTGTCAACTTCAAGTGCTGCGAGGACAACAAAGTCAAGTTTGTTGACGAACGCGCCTTTGTTCGCAGGGTTGGCATATTCACTCGCTGTCATCTCAAAATGATTCGGATTCGTGCGGATGTCTTCGATTGCTCCTGTGTCAAAATCCTGAACGTCGATGATTTTTCCGACTTTGCCTTTTCTCTGAAGTTCGCAGATTGCCGCGGTGATGCCTCCGATTGCCCATGCCATTTTGATTCCCTTTGCGTCCATCAAAGGCTCAAGGAATCTGTTGACTGCAAGTGAAGGTCCGCCTGCACCCGTCTGGAATGAAAATCCGTCTTTGAACCAAGGACATGCCGCGATGACTTTTGCTGTATTCTCAGCCATCATCAAGTCGCGAGGGTTCTGGGTCATTCTTGCAGCCGCGCTTGCAATTTTCTTCGGATTTCCGATTTCGTCAACTTTTACAACGTAATCGACATTAACTCCGTGAATGCTGGGCGGGAAATTCGGATAAGGAACAAGCGTGTCCGTGATAACGACAACCTTATCAGCGTATTCCGAATCCGGAACAGCGTATGAAAGGACACCACAGTCTCCTTTGCCGCCGAGTGCTCTTGCGTTGCCGTATTCATCTGAAGTCGGTGCGCCTATAAAAGCTACGTCAATGTGAACATCGCCTTCTTCAATGGCTCTGACTCTGCCGCCGTGCGAACGTAAAATCGCCGGAGTTTTTAATTTTCCATGTGAAACGACATCGCCCATCTTGCCGCGAATACCTGAAGTCTGAATGCCCGTAACGATGCCTTTTTCAATATATTCGGCGATAGGGTCGTGAGCATCTCCGAGACTTGAAGCCGCGATTGTGATGTCTTTAATGCCGAGGTCAACGATTTCTTTCATTACCATGTTGACGATATAATCGCCGTTTCTGAAATGGTGATGGAAAGAGACTGTCATACCGTCTTTAATGCCGCAGGCTATGACAGCATCGCGAATCGAAGGAAGAATTTTGCTTTCCTGCGGATTCTCGTAAATTTTTGTTGTGGGACCGGCTTTTTTGATATATTTGCCGTCTCTGTAACCTTTTCCCTGATAAGGTTCGTATTTTCTGCCGTTCTTTAATTCAACGGCTAATGCCTCTGCGGGTATCTCTCTTCCAACTGCGTTTTTCATAATTTAAAGATCCCCCTCGTAAATTCCGCTGGCTTTTGCTAATTTAATGACGCGTTCTGCGCCGGGTACAAAAGCGATGTCTATCATTTTTCCGTTATCGAGTGTGAAAACTCCTACGCCTTCACTTGCATGTTCGCGGTAGGCACGGACGATTTTCTCTGCTTCGGCGATTTCCTTCTGTGAAGGTGCAAGCATTTCGTGAACGATAGGAATCTGTTTCGGGTTGATCAATGATTTTCCGTCAAATCCCATTTCAACGTTCTGTTTGACTTCAGCTCTGAAGCCTTCATCGTCATTAAGATTCGTGAAGACTGTATCGAAGCACTGAATACCTGCCGCTCTTGCAGCGTTCAGCATAAGACCTCTGGCAAAAAGCATTTCGATTCCGCCGGGAATGACTTTTACCTGCATACATTTGCGGTAGTCGCCGCCGCTCAATGCAACGCCGAAAAGTCTGGGTGAAGCCTTGCAGATTTCGTATGCGTTCAAAACTCCCTTAGGACTTTCAAGAGCCGCCATTAATAATGTTCTGCCGACTTCAACGCCAAATTCTTTTTCAGCTTCGGTTACAGCCTGATCAACTGTGATAACGTCCTGCGCGCTTTCAGTCTTTGCGATTCTGATTCCGTCGCAGCCGCCCGCAACACAGACACGAATATCTTCTTTCCAGTGCGGTGTGTCAAGTCCGTTGATTCTCACGATGACTTCAGTGTCGCCGTAATCAATCGTCTTTAAGGCGTGATAAAGTGAAAATCTTGCGCTGTCTTTCTGGTTTTCAGCTACTGCGTCCTCAAGGTCAAGCATGATTGAGTCCGCGCCATAAATGTAAGCGTCTTTAATCAATCCGGGCTTCTGCGCGTTCATAAACATCATTGTGCGGCGAAGGCGGAATTTTTCGGGTTTCGGTCTTGGAAGACTCATTATCTGATTACACCTCCCCAATCAAATTTGCCGTCCATATCGCACTGGCATCCGCGATAGAACGCACATTCAACGCGCGCTTTGATAGTGCAGTCGAGTGCACCGTGGTCATTTACAATGACTTTCGCGCTCTTTACGCCAAGCCTTTCAAGCGACTCTAAAACAGTGGCTTTAATCTGCCTGCCGTACTGATTAATTACAGAGCTTTCAAGCGTTAAATCAATTTTGCCGTCATTAGTCGGCTCAAGCGTTACCATTACGTCGCTCGATTCGAGAGTTCCGGCAGTTCCAGCCGCTTTTAACTCCATTTAAGAGAACACCTCCGTAACAAAGTCTTGAAAAAATTTTTATGGAAAATATTTTGTTAATTCTATCACAGAAAAATTTTTCCTGAATGATATTAATCTCGCGGCATAACTCCGAGCGCGTAGCTGATTTTTCTTTCGCGTCCGTCCGAAGGTGAATTATAAATTTTTCCGTTTATTATTATCTCCGTAGAGCCGCCGCCGTCGAGGTTCAATGCGTATGAAACTCCATTTGAACGCAAAATTTCCGTGAGTTCCGAAATCGTTGCTCCCGAAGCGTGAAGTCCGCTGCGTCCGTCAACAGCAACGAAAATCCAATCACCGTTTTCGTTCAGACCGACAGCAGAACGCGGATGCCTTACAGCCGTCAGCGAGTTATTAAAATCTTCTTGGACTGTCGAAGGGAAACCGTCTTCAAGCAGCAACGGACCTGCCTGAATTATATTTTCCATGTCGTACCATCCGTTGATTTCTTCAGGTGAGATAACCTGAAATGCCGCTTCGTCATCATCGTTCCAGCCAAGACAGCCGCGCCCGTCGTGAGCTTCGCTGACGAGTTCACCGTTAATCTTTAACGCGCCTATCGGATAGCCGCGCCCCGGATTTGTTACTGCGAAAAATCCCGCGTTGATTGAAGCCCTTGAGCCGTGTTGTTTTGCAAGTTGCGACAGGGGCAATAAATCTTTCGTGCTGTTCTTTGATATTAAAGGCGAAATTTTCCAGAATGTCGGATCGATTACCAGCATCACCCAGAATTTCGGAACGATACTTGTATTAACGTTCGCTAAAGACGGAAGAACTCTGAATGACAAGCCGCGCGATTTTGCGATTGAAATTAATTTTTTTATATCGTGATAGCTTTCGAGTTTTGCTGTACGTACACCGAAAAGACCTTCAAAGCTGAAGACGCTCGCTTCAATGCCGGAAGATTTCAGAGATTTTTTGAGCGTGTCTGCGGCAGGACGCGTTTTGATACCGTCAGCATAAAATCTCCAGCCCGGTATTCCGGTCGGAACTCCCTCGCGGTGAATAAAAACTTTCAAGCCTTCAAGAGGATTCCTTACCATGTCTAAAGTTAAATTTTTGCTGGCGTTACTGACACGCGACATTAAAATCTGAAATTCTTTTGCGCTCAATGAATTTTTTCCGTTGAATTTTTTTGATTTCGTGAAAATAACGGGATTCATATTTGACGCAACGACAAGACAGCCGCGTTCATACGGAGATAAATTTCTGTCATCTTCAAAGCCGGTCGGATAATCTGAAAAAATTCCGGCTTCAAATGAAAGTCCGAGACTTTGAATTATCCATCGAAGAGCTTCAGAGCGTGTTACATTTTTCTGAACGTCATTCACGGTGTCTGTTATAAAACCTGTTCGCAGCATGAAAGCAACGGGACTTTTATTTTGAAATTCACGGCTTTCGCTCCAGTCAATACCCCTTGCGCGGAGAAGACCGCCGATAAATTCAGCTTTTGTTACTGCGTCTGCCTGATTTATATTCAGAACGAAAAATAAAATTATAAAAATAAATTTTTTCTTCAAAATTTTTTTCCTCGATAAAAAATTTTTTCTGATATAATCTTACTATGCCCCTGCGGGTTCAGGTGATAATGAATATGTTCTGAGCCAACACTCGATTCCAGTTTAGCAAGTTGCTACAGACTTCATGTCTTTTAAGGGACGGGTCAGAACTTTCAATACACGGTTTCTGCGGAGGCATTTTTATTTCACGAGTCCGAGTTCGCAACATGCCTGCAGGATTCCGCCTTCGTCAATGTCATTGCAGATGAATTTCGCGGATTTTTTCACACGTTCGGACGCTCTCGCGACAGCCACGCTCATTTTCGCGTTTTCAAGCATTTCAATATCGTTCGGACCGTCTCCGAATGTTATAACATCGTTGATATTCGCGCCGCAGTGTTTCATAAAAATTTCAATGCCCCGCCATTTTGAAGTCTCAAAATTTCTCGCTTCAGTGAACGCGTTCATAAGTTCAAGCCTTACACCTTCAGGGGGATCGAAAAAAATTCCGTGTTCTTCAGTCAGATTTTTCGGCGGTATCATTATGTAACACATCACAGCGCGTTTTAACTCGTTCATGGATTTTATGCAGTCATAACCCGCTTGAGCGTTGAAATATCTTCTGAACGCTCCTGATTTTTCGTTTGTGTAAATAAAATTCTGGTCGGCTGCGGCTGTGAGCTGAGAAAATTTTTCAGCGACCGTCAAAAATTTTTCTAAATGTTCATCAGGAAAAAATTTTTTGTAAATTTCGATTCCGTCAAAAAAAATTTCAGAGCCGCCTGAACATACGAGATTTTTAATTTTGAATTCTTTTGCTGTCATAAAAGTCAGAAATCCTGCGCGCCCTGTGGCGATTGCCGGAACATGACCGTTTTCGCGCAAAAGTTTAACGGCTTCGAGAGTTTGTTCGGGAATATGCGGAGTGCCTGCGTGGCTTACGAGAGTGTTATCAATGTCAAAGAAAATATATTTCATGGAAAAATTCTATCAGAACGTGCTAAAATTTCAAAACCTTATATCCTTGCGACTAAGGTTAATCTTAGCATTTTTGAATAGGGGGAAATCAGATTATGTATGAAATCGTTTTGATTCGCCACGGCGAGAGCGCATGGAACAAAGAAAACAGATTTACAGGCTGGACAGACGTTCCGTTATCAGAAAAAGGTATCGAAGAAGCACGCTCGGCTGGAAAATTATTAAAAGCTGAAGGCTTTGCTTTCGATTACGCTTTCACTTCAGTTTTGAAACGCGCAATAAAAACTCTCTGGCTTGTCCTCGAAGAGATGGACAGAATGTGGATTCCGATTCAGCATTCATGGAAATTAAATGAAAGACACTACGGAGCTTTACAGGGGCTCAACAAAGCCGATACCGCAGCAAAATACGGAGATTCACAGGTGAAAATCTGGCGGCGCAGCTATGACGTTCAGCCTCCGTTCCTTGAAAAATCTGACGAACGTTATCCGGGTAATGACCCGAGATATAAAGGGCTTAGCGAAAATGAACTGCCTTTGACAGAGTGTCTTGCCGATACAGTCGCAAGAGTTGTTCCGTTCTGGAAAGAAAGCATCGTTCCCGAAATCAAAGCCGGAAAGAAAATCATCATCGCCGCTCACGGAAATTCACTCAGGGCACTCGTGAAATATCTCGACAACGTTTCAGAGAAAGACATTCTCGAACTCAATATCCCAACAGGCGTGCCTCTTGTCTATGAACTCAACGATGATTTTACGGCGAAATCGCACCGTTATCTCGGAGACGCTGAAGCAATCGCAAAGGCTCAGGCAGCAGTTGCAAGTCAGGGAAAAGCGAAATAAACGCGCTTAGAAATTTTGATTTTTTATTTGTATATGGAGAGAAAGATTTAAATATGCACTATTCAGACAGAATACAGTCGTTGAAAATTTCACCGATCCGCCGTCTTATTCCCTATGCGGACGAAGCGAAAGCAAAAGGCAAAAAAGTTTATCACCTCAACATCGGACAGCCTGATATAAAAACCCCCGAAGAATATTTTGAGGCGGTCAAAAATTTTCATCCTGCAACAATAGCCTATCAGGTTTCTCAGGGCATTCCCGAACTCCGCAACGCAATGAGCGGCTATTACAAGGCTATGGGGATACCGTATGAGCCGGAGGATATTTACGTAACATGCGGCGGCAGTGAAGCTTTGCAGTTTGCCGTTATGATTCTCTGCGACCCCGGCGATGAAATTTTAGTCCCCGAACCTTTCTACGCAAATTACAACACGTTCGCAAAACTCGCGCTCGCAAACTTAAGACCGATCCCCACGACTGCGGAAACAGGTTTCCACCTTCCTCCGGAAAAAGAAATTGAAAGTCTTATTACGCCCAAAACACGCGCATTCTGGATTTCACACCCATGCAACCCGACCGGCGCAATGTACACGCCAGATGAAATTGAAATGCTTTGCAGACTCGCGAAAAAACATGACATTTTCATCATAGCGGACGAAGTTTACAGGGAGTTCACATATGACCGCGGCAGTGAAAGATTTATGAGTTTCGGCGAGGTCGAGAGCGCAAGAGACAGAGTTATTATGATTGACAGCGTTTCAAAACGTTTCAGCGCGTGCGGAATCCGTATCGGCTGCCTTGCAATCAAAAACAAAGAATTTCTTGCGCAGGTAATGAAACTCTGTCAGGGGCGTCTTGCAGTCTCAGCCATTGAACAGGTCGGAGCCGCTGCGTTGTACAAGACACCGAAATCATATCTCGAAGAAGTCAACAAAGAATACAAAATGCGCCGCGATGTTCTTTACAACGGACTTAAAGCCATTGACGGAGCTGTGTGCCATGAACCTAAAGGCGCGTTCTACACGATGGTCAAAATGCCGATAGATTCTTCGGAAAAATTCATAATCTGGATGCTCCAGAATTTTGACATCAACGGCGAAACGACAATGGCTGCTCCCGGCAACGGATTTTATGCTGACCCGAATAAAGGTCTTGATGAAATGCGAATTGCATATGTTCTCAAAAAAGAAGACCTTGAGAAAGCTCTGAAAATTTTGAAGCAGGCTGTTGAAAATTATCCCGGACGAATCGAAGCTGTCAGGGCTTAAATTGCTCATCGTGTTATAATTTTTGCGAAATTTTTTTGAAATTTTGTTTAGGAGGAAAATTTTTTATGGCTAAGTTTTGCGATTTTTGCGGCAGAGGACCTGTATCCGGCAACGCCGTGAGCCATTCAAACAGACATACGAGAAGACGCTGGAACATCAACCTTCAGACCGTGAGAATCGATGCTGGAGACGGCGAGGTATTCAAGGCGAGAGTCTGCACGAAATGTTTGCGTTCAGGCTTTGTAAAGAGGGCAACGGCAAATGCGGATTAAGCGTTTAAGTGATCAGGCAGCTGATGCGCTCCTGTTGCTTTTACGCGAGGAAGACACCGAAAATTTTTCATATTTCTCTGGGCTTGATACAAAGCTCAGAGATTTTGTTATGTCTTTAATCTCGCGGAAAGATTTTACGGGCAAAAAAGGCAGCCTCATAAAAGTGCCGCTCTTTGATTCAAGTTTCAAAAATTTATATCTTCTGGGTCTCGGAAAAAAAGAAAAATGCGGAATAAATTTAATCCGCGATTCTTTAGCTTGGGGATTTAGAAAAATCGGACGCGAAAGAAACAAAACAGCTTCAGTCATTCTCACTCATCTGAGCGAATATAAAGAACTCGCTTTAACACTCGGCGAAGCTTCAGGACTTTGTTCTTACGTTTTTGACAAATACAAGTCCAAAGATGAAAATTACGAGCCGTTTGCTCTCGAAGAAATTTATTCTGACATTTACGCTGAAAAAGAAATTTCAACGGGTGAAAAATTAGCGTCTGCACAGATTTTTTCACGTGAACTTGTCAATGAGCCGGGCTGTGTCATATACCCGTCAGTACTCGCCGAAAAAGCTCAGGAGGTTGCAAAAAAATATAATCTCGACTGTGAAGTCTGGGATGAAAATAAATTAAAATCCGAACATATGGGCGGAATCCTTGCGGTCGGAAGCGGCTCAAAAAATCCTCCCAGATTCATTCACCTTACATACAAACCTCAGGGCGCAACGAAAAAAATCGCGTTCGTCGGAAAAGGAATCACGTTTGACAGCGGCGGACTTGACATTAAGCCCGAAAATTTTATGACAACGATGAAAGGCGATAAGACTGGCGCGTGTAATGTTCTCGCGATAATGCGCGGCGTTGCTGAACTCGGATTAAATGTCGAAGTTCACGGTTTCATGTCTGTTGCTGAGAATATGCCTTCGGGCAGTGCGTACAGACCTGATGACATTATAACGGCACGCAACGGAAAAACAATCGAAATCGACAACACTGACGCTGAAGGACGATTGGTTCTTGCTGACGCGTTGTGCGCTGCGAGCGAAATTAAGCCCGATGCAATCATAGATATGGCAACTCTGACGGGTGCCTGCATGGTGGCATTAGGAAAATGGCGTGCGGGACTTTTCTGCAACGATGAAAAACTTGCGGAAGATTTTTCGGCTTCTTCGGACAGGCGCGGCGAATTATTGTGGCGGTTGCCTCTTGAAGATGAAAATATTTCCGAGACGCTTAAATCTCCCTATGCTGATTTAATCAACTGCGGGCAGAGATACGGCGGAGCGATTTTTGCGGCGTTATTTTTAAAAGAGTTTGTCGGCAAAGATATTCCGTGGGCACATGTTGACATCGCAGGACCGGACTTTAAAGACAAGGAATACGGAGTTTATTCAAAGGGAGCTTCGGCTTTCGGTGTCCGCACATGCCTTGACTATCTTTTAAATTTATGAAAAAAATTTTTATCCTAACTCCATTCATTGTCTTCCCGGAAAATTTTTCCCGTGTTATATAATATTTCTGAAATTTAAGCAAAATCTTTGAGGAGGTTTTTTTAATGGCACAGGTAGCCGACACTACGAGTTTTTATGTTGGCTTAAAGTTGCGCTGGCAGGACGGAATCTGGGAAATCGTTGAATACGACCATCACAAGATGGGACGCGGCGGCGCAGTCGTGAGAACAAAACTCAGGAACGTTGAAACAGGTTCAATAGTTGAAAATTCTTTCAAGCCCGGCGAAAAATTTGAACGCATTATCTACGAAGATAAACCGGCACAGTATTCATACAGAGACGGCGAAGATTATGTCTTTATGGATCTCGCGACATACGAAGAGATGAGACTTTCTCCGCAGGTTCTCGGCGATGCGGCAAAATATCTCGTAGATGATCTTGAAATTCAAATCGAATTTTTTGAAGGCAAAGTCATGGGAATCGAACTTCCCAAGAGCGTTACAATGAAAGTTACCGACACTCCTCCGGCTTTCAAAGGCGATACCGTAACAGGCGGCGGCAAACCGGCAACTCTCGAAACGGGACTTGTTGTTACCGTACCTGTTTTCATTGAACCCGGTGAAGAAATCGTTGTTGATACACGCACAGGCGCGTATCTCGAAAGAGCGAAAAAATAATAAAAACGGGAATTGGGATAAAAATTTTCCTGATTCCTGCTTAAAAATGCTTAAAAATAAAAGATGTCTGATTCAGATGAAAACAGAATCCCTGATATAAATCAAACGAACGCGGGCGGAGTCATTCACGTCTCCGAAGATGTTATCGTTGAGCTTGCTGAAAAGACAATACAGGGAATTTCAAACATAAAGACAGCAGGAAAAATCTCATCAAAATTCAGACTCGGACGCAGGAGCGGCGGCATTCGGGCTGACATTGACCACACGCAGGGAATTATTTCACTCGATGTTTATATTCTCGTCAAATACGGACAGAGAATCCCGGATATAGCATGGGACGTTCAGGAGAAAATAAAAGATAATCTCGAACGTTATACAGGCTACGAGGTTCACGCCGTGAATGTCAATGTTCAGGGAATTTACACCGGCACTGACGGCGGAGATATTCAGATTGACATTGGGCATGACGAGATTTTTTCACCTGATTACAGCGAAGAGGCCGACTGATGTATTTTTTATGGAAAAACACACCCTGCGGGCTGATAAAAATATCTTATGAGGGACTTTTCGATTTTGTGAATTATATTTTGAGAACGGGTTTCAGGCTTTACGGCATAACTCTTGCGCCGTCCGTCGGTCAGGCAGCTCTCACCGTTGTAATTTCAGATGAAGACATTTCGCAGGAAATAAAAGAAAAAGTCGAAAAACATTTAAGCGAAGTTCTTGACCCTGCCGGAATGAAAGCTTCCGTTGTGTGGGCAACACCTGAACGAGGTTTTATTCAGTTTGCAAAAAATCCCTGCGTTTGGGCTGTCATTGCGTCATGTGCAGCCGTTATAGTCAGCGCAGGTTTCGCAGGATTTTTCTGGACTGCGTTTTGGGGAGCTGCCGCATGGTTCAGTGTACGCGGACTTGCTGTTCTTGCAAAAAAATTCAGGAGTGCTTGAAAAAATGCGGAAAAAATCCATAGGTAAAAAATTTGAAGCTATTCACCGTTCACGTGTTCTTGCCGTGCAGTTTTTATGTTCGCTCGACATTTATCCGGCTCAGGAGTTTGATTCATCGCTTGAAAATTTTTTTAATCTTGAAGAAATTGCACAAAACGATGCTCCAGAGATAAAACGCCGAAGCCGCGACCTGATTTTAAAAGTCCTGAAAAACAAAAACGAACTCGACAGCGTTATCCTTCGTGTCGTTACAGGCTGGACTCCTGACAGAATGGTCAGCGTTGACAGAACGATACTGCGTCTGATGTTATTTGAAGGATTTTTTGAAAAGACTTTGCCGGTCAGAGCCGCAATTACAGAGGCTGTAAAACTCGCCAATGATTTCGGAACGGAAAATTCCGCGAGATTTATAAACGGAGTTATGTATAAAATAGAAAAATTTTTTGAAGAAAATAATGAAAGTGAAAAATCTGAAAATGAAAAAATTAACGCGGCAGGGAGTGAAAAATAATGGCTGCTGAAGCTGTAAAGCCGTGGTGGCGCGAGGCGACAGAGACGGTAATCTGGGCTTTTGTCCTCGCTATGATAATCAGGACATTCATAGTTCAGGCGTTTTGGATTCCAAGCGGCTCAATGATTCCGACGCTTGAGATTCGGGATCGTGTTTTAGTCGCGAAATTCTGGAATTTATTTTTTGAACCTTCGCGGGGTTCAATTTATGTTTTCAAATATCCCGTTGACCCTGACAGAGATTTTGTAAAAAGGATCATAGCAATCCCCGGCGATGTCGTAGATATTAAAAACGGAGTTGTGTATATCAACGGCGCTCCGACCGATGAACCTTACGTAAAAAATCACGACCGTTACACAATGCGTCCGAATGATATTTTCCCTGAAGTTCCGTTCACAGTCCCTGAGGGAAAATATTTTATGTTAGGCGATAACCGTTCAAATTCTCAGGACAGCAGATACTGGGGATTCGCTTCGATTGATGATATGCGCGGACCTGTTTTTTTCAGGTACTGGCCGCTGAACAGAATCGGAATACCGAAATAAAATTTTATGCCGCGTACAGTCTGGTATCCCGGCCACATGGCAAAAGGGACTCGAAAATTAAATGAAATTGTATCGAAACTCGATTTGATCGTTGAGGTCAGAGATGCACGCGCTCCGGCTTCAACTTCATCGCCGCTCATAAAATATCTTGCAAAAGTCAAGCCCGTCATTCACGTTTTATCGCGGAAAGATTTGGCGGATTCACAAAAATTAAAAATCTGGCTCGATTCTCTTAAACATACATACGCTGCGGATTTAAGAAAGCGCGAAGGTTTACCGGCGGTAAAAAAATCAATTTTGAAATTCAAGCCTTCTCATCGTGAAGTCAGGCTTGCTGTCGTAGGTATTCCGAACGTGGGAAAATCTTTGCTGTTAAATTCTCTAATAGGCAAAGCAAACGCAGGTGTCGGAAACATTCCAGGCATTACAAAATCCGTAAGCTGGTACAAAAATGAAGGAATGCTGATTGTAGATTCGCCCGGAATTTTAGATCCTCACGCAGAAGCCGGAGCGCATTTGATTTTGTCGTGGCTTGGCTGTGCAAAAGCCGAAGTCGTTGGAGGATATGAAAACGCCGCGCTTGCCTTGATAAAATTTTTGTGTGCGAACGGAATGACAGATTTAATTCCAGCTGAAACTGAAAACGAAGAAGCCGGAACAATCCTTGAAAACATCGGAAAAAAATTCGGCTGTTTAATTTCAGGCGGACGCGTAAATCTTGAACTCGCCGGACAAAAATTTCTTGATGCCTTTTCATCAGGAAGATTGGGCGCGGTCTGTCTTGAAACGCCTGACGGACAAAGAGCCTTGGATTTTGACATAAACGACCATGGAGCAGCTTCAGTTGTTTGATGATTTGCTTTTGCCGCAAAAATGCAGCGTTGGTGAAGCTGAAGAGAAATTGCTGAAATTAAAATCTCGTTGCTCTGTTATCGGTACTGACGAAGCCGGACGCGGTTCACTCGCAGGACCTGTCGTAGCGGCGGCTGTGTTTTTGACGCGTGAACAGGAAGAAAAATTATTGTCAATGAAACTCAGGGATTCAAAATTAATTTCACCGCAATTACGCGAAAAACTTTTTGAAAAAATTCAGGAGCTTGGCGTTATGTGGCGTGCAAGTCAAGGCTCACCGGCATTCATTGACGAAAAAAATATTTTGCGTGCCTCGCTTCATACAATGGGAGACGCTGTGAATAAACTTGCAAAAAAATTAAATTTTTCTGATGTTTGCGTTATTGTCGATGGAAATCAAAGAATCGAAAATATAAATTTTAAACAATGGGTTTTAATCCGCGCTGATAAATTAATTCCTGTTGTCGCGGCGGCTTCGGTAGTCGCTAAAGTTTTGCGCGACAGATTAATGAAAAATTACAGCGAAAAATATCAAATTTATGATTTTGCAAAAAACAAAGGTTATCCGACTCCCGCGCACATAAACGCAGTGAAAGAAAACGGAATGAGCGATATTCACCGGCGAAGTTTTTGTAAAAAAATTCTGGAGAAAAAATAAAAAATGCCGTCATTAAACGTAAACGTTGACCAAAATTACAGTCAGATGCAGCAAAACATCAGCACGAATGCGCGTCAGGGTCAGATTGCAACTCAGCCGCAGATTCAACAGCCTTCTCAGGTTGCCGCAAAATTTGCAGGACTCAGAACGGGAACTCTTGTAGAAGGCAGCGTTCTGGCTCAAAATGAAGACGGAACATATTCAGTCCGTGTTGATGTCAACGGAGTGCGGCTACGATTTCACTGATTGTCGGTGAACATTTTCGCGCTGTATGGGATGCATCAGGTCCTGACGGTGTACCTGTCCTGAGACTGTCGCAAGGTGAATTTTCATTTTTATCACAGATTGCCGCACGTGATAGAGAACTCGCAACGGCTCTGCTTGCACGCGGTCTTCCTCTTTCAAGCGAAGTCCTCGGAGCTATCCGCGATGCATGGAGAAAATCCGGCTCAAACCCCGGCGAACTCTCATCTTTTATTGAACTTTGGGCGCGTAACGTTCCTATGACTTCAGAAAATGCAGCTCTGCTCTCTCAATATGCTGCGATGAACGGCGCGGAAGCTACGGAGATGTGGGAAAAAATCCGCCGCGAATTAAAAAACAGGACTTCAAAAGGCGATGACCCCGTGAAGGCGTTAAGGGATATGAAAGAGGGCAATGACGATACAGCAAAATTTTTGCAGGCTCAGTCAATTTTAATGAAAAGTCCGCGCAATGAAGTCAATCCGGCTTTGCTCGCCGCACCTTTCTGGCCTGTTCAGAATGACATGTCGCAGAATATGACAGCGAAAATTTTTGTTGGACGTTCAGCTGAGGAAGACGGGCAAAAATACTATCAGGTAGGCTTCGGAATAACAGGCTCAGTCTTAGGGGAAGTCGGAGGGCTTGTCGAGAGCGACGGCAAAAGCTGCAACCTTACGCTCAATGCAGAGAAAGCTGAAACATGCAAATTAATCGAACGCAGACGGAGAGATTTAAGAAAAGAGCTTCAGGGCTTGGAGCTTCCTGTCGTTTTCATAGGAATTTCACAGCGCACTGTTGAACGCGAAAAAGATTTGTTAATAGCCGGGCGCGGTCTTGACATAACGGTATAATTTCAGTTATGGATGAGGAGTGAAAAAATCCTTTGGCTATGAAGGAAAACAACAAAAAAGAACAGGCTGTGGCTGTTAAATACGACAACAAAAAAATGGCTGCCCCGACGGTCATTGCAAAAGGCGAAGGTTTTATTGCGCGGAAAATCATCGAACGGGCTGTCGAAGCTGATGTGCCTATCGTTGAAGATGCCGCGCTCGTTTCAGCTTTAATATCGCTTGAACTCGGTGAAGAAATTCCTGCGGAACTTTACGAGGTTGTTGCGCGTGTTCTTGCGTGGGTATATAAACTCGACAAAGAAAACGCACCTGTATGAAAAAATTTTTAGATTGGGCTGCTGCTACCGTATGAATGGAGCGCAGCCTTGCTAAAAAAATTCCGTTTCTAATTTTTGCTTGCTTCCCTGAATGCTTCTTTTGCTCCGATGGTACGAATTTTTTTCAAGTCTTCGGCAACTTTTGTTTCAAGACCTGAAATTTTCGTGAGATCCTGTCCCCACATTTCCTGATTCGTCAGGACTGCGTGAACAAGTTTTTCGGGCGAGTCGTTTCTGTGAGCGTAATAAAATTCAAGCACCCAACGGTCATCGCTGACAGTATATTCATTCTTTTCACGTGAGCAGACAAGTCCTTTATCGTTCAATTCTTTGACGTTGTTTGAATAGAACGCAATGTATGCCGCAAGACTCATCGTAAGGCATGACGGAAGAGATTTTTTCGCTTCAACATACTCAAGGAAACTCGGCATGTTACGCGCACGCCATTTTGAAGTCGAGTTGAGAGAGATGCTCATTAACTCATGGTTGACGAAAGGATTGTTAAATCTGTCCTGCACAGCTGCGGCAAAGTCGTTCAAATCTTTTTTGTCGAGCGGCAGTGTCGGAATGATTTCGTCATAGAGCATTTTGTTCATAAAATTCTTTATAACGTCATCGTGCATACAGTCGCGTACAATGTCAAAGCCCGCAAGATACGCACCCGGAACAAAACCTGTGTGTGCGCCGTTCAAAATTCTGACTTTGCGTTTTTTATACGGTGTTACGTCCGGCACAACGTGAACCGGAACTCCGGCTTTTTTGAAAGGAAGTCTGTTTTCAAGTTCGGCTGGACCTTCAATAATCCAAACTCCGAAAACTTCGCCTACATCGAGCAGGTTATCTTCGTAGCCGTTGGCTTTGTTGAGAGCTTCGAGTTCTTTCGTGTCGCGGATTCTTCCCGGAACGATTCTGTCAACGAGCGTCGAGCAGAAAATATTTTTGCTGTTCACCCAGTCTTTGAAGGCTGTTTCGAGTTTCCATGCATCAATGTGTCTGTTGACGCACGACAGCAGCTCTTTGCCGTTGTTGTCGATAAGCTCGCAGCTCAAAATAACAAGTCCGTCAAGTCCGGCTTTGAATCTTTCATAGAGAACACGCGTTAATTTCGCAGGAAAACTTGAAGGCGGAATCTGATCAAATTTGCTTGCCTCATCGTAAATAATCCCGGCTTCAGTGGTGTTGCTCACAACGATTTCAAGGTCTTTGCTGCGTGCAAGCTCTAAAACGTTTTCCCAGCTGTTTTCATCATAGGGATTGACTGCGCGGCTACATGATGAAATAACGCGTTTGAGGTCAATTTTCTCGCCCTTCTCGCTTCCTCTTAAATAGAGCGTGTAAAGACCTTCCTGGTCATTGATCATTTTCGTTAGCCCCGCTGCTATCGGCTGAACCAGAACGACTTTGCCGTTGAAGCCGGCTTTTTCGTTTGCTACGTCAAAGAAATAGTCAACGAATGCACGAAGAAAATTTCCCTCTCCAAATTGCATGACCTTTTCAGGAGCATTCTTGAGAATAAAACCATCATAACCTGATTCCGCAAGAGTTTTGTAGTTTAACAGTGCCATAAAAAAATCTTTCTCCCTTCATTTTTCATGCTCTCATAACATCAAGAGCGCCGTTCCACATATCTCTGCCGGTCGTTACGACTGAAAGATTCGCTTCATACGCCCGGCTTGCAACTAACATATCTGTCATTTCGCGAACAAGATTAACATTCGGGTAAGCTACGTAGCCGTCCTCGTTTGCGTCAGGGTGGTCGGGCTGATAAGTCATTCTCGGCGCGGAGTTGTCTTCTGAAATACCTGTTACACGCACACCGCCGATGTCGTGATAGCCGCCTATTGTAGTGTCGAGCATTTCCGAAAAAACGGGCACTCGGCGTTTATAAGGTCCTCCGGCTTTCGTCCGTGTTGTGTTAATGTTCGCAAGGTTCGATGAAATTGTATCCATCCAGAGCCTGTGAGCCGTTAAAGAGCTTCCGGCTATTTCCATACTGTCAAAAATTTTCATAATTCAAATTACACCTCCCTGAATTTTTCTGAGCAACATTGCGTTATTTTCTTCGATTAAATTTTTCACGTCCTGAAGGGTTATTGACGGAACACGCAACTCCGCCTTACGTTTTGCGCGCTCTTCGTACCAGTTTTTTACAAGCGGCAGTGAAACAACGATTGCTATCAAGGTCAAAATAAGATACAAGCCATTTCTCAAATCGTCCATTCGCACGGATAATTTTTTATCAACAGCGTCAATCTTTTCGCCCAAACGTTTGTCAACGGCATCTGTTTTTTCATTAAGAGATATATTCCCAGATTCAATCTTGTCGCTTAAACGTTTATCAACAACATCA
>CAJODX010000011.1 GCA_905233295.1 uncultured Synergistales bacterium
CGAGGCAAAAGTTGCTGTGTTGCCCGGCAGTGCGTTCGGACAGACAGGTGAAGGATATGTGCGTCTTGCCTGCACTCAGTCAATGGAAACTTTAATGAAGTCAATGGACAGAATGGAAGAGTTCTGCAAAAAATTTTAATCCGTAAAAAAAAATTCCGGGCGTGGTGTCCGGAAATTTTTTATTTTTATTTTTATTTTTTCACTCGTCAAAAATATCTTTGCTTTCAAGTACAGTTTCAGGTTTCTTGCTGTCCTGTGTCTGTCTTGGAAATTTCCGCGGTCTTTCCGGGCTTCTGTAACTTATTTTGCGGAAAGGTTCCGAGCCTGTACCAGCCGGAATAAGATGCCCGATGATTACGTTTTCTTTTAATCCGCTCAGAGGATCGAGTTCGCCTTTGACAGCCGCACCTGCGAGAACCTGCGCTGTCTGTTGGAACGATGCCGCACTGAGGAAACTGTCCGTAGCAAGAGCTGCCTTTGTGATGCCGTGAATGAAAGGCTTGCACTCCGGAAGTTCGCGCATTTTCTGAATATATGTGTAATCGCGGATCAAATGATGGACTTCAGGACGGCTCGTTGCGGATCTGACGTAAATATCCAGAGGGTGTTCTGCCGCGAGTTCCTCAATGATTTTGCCTTTGAGTTCAAGTCCGCCGTAAAATTTCGGCAGAGGTTCAGCTTCCGGCTCTTCAGAAATTTCATCTTCTTCAGATTTTTCCGCCTCTGTGTCAGCTTCAACGTCTTCTTCGGACTGTTCGGCAGCTTCTTCAGCTTCTTCCTGAGTTTCATTTTCTTCCGCTTCAACATTTACGGCTTCTTCAGTTTCATCAGTTTCTTCTGCTTCAGTTTCAGCCTCAGGCTGTTCAGGCAGTACAGCTTTCACAAGAATTTTATTCCTGAGTTTCGGTGTCAGAGCTTTAACCAAAATTTTATCGCGCGTCAGAATTATCGTTGAGTCTCCGTCTTCGATTTCAATCTGTTCGATTTCGCCGCTGACAATGGCATCAATAACGCTGTCGTCAATATATTTGCCTGTTGCTTCACCATCTTCGTAAATTTCCCTGTTTGCAAAGTCTTTGTCCATCAGGAATTTTTTCACGGTATCTGCAACATTGACATGCTCAACCGCGTTCCAGACTTTTACATCTCTTAAACCGCTCTCTGAAATATTCTGCGCATATTTTTCATCAATAAGCGTGTCGTGCGGACATACAACCCTGCTCCCGACTTTAAGATCTTCAGCGTTCCATTTCAAGTTCGTGAGATTTTTTAAAAGATCTCTGTCTCTGACACGAACGATCATTGGAGCGACCGAGGTAATCTTTTTCATTTCATTATTGCCGAGCAGTGTTGATTTTCTCAGAGTTCCGCTTTTCGGCATTTTTACATCGCGGACAAGCCTCAGTCCAAGCAAACGCCTTCTGAATGCAGTCTTGCCGATAATAACGTCGATTTCCTGTCCTTGATGATCAAGCGTGAGCATTTTGACAGTTACGCCGGGTGTTAAAATTTTTCTTATCGTATTTCCTGAGAGCGGCTGACCGACAGTTTCAAGAATACCTTCTTCAGGTTTGTCAATCGCGAGCAGTTTATCTCCGCAGAATCTTGATATAGCGTCATTGACTCTCGCTTCGTTGTCTCTGATAATGTTCTGTTCGTCTTTTTCAACATCGTCTTCCCAGACCATATCGCCGGCAACAAAATCCGTATCGCCCTCTTCAACAACTCTGACTTTGTTCAAAGGCGCGACTTTCCTCAGAATGACTTCAATATGTTTGTTGTTAATGCTGACACCCTGCGAGTTATAGACGTTCTGAATTTCATCAACAAGCATTTTCTGCACCGCATCAATGCCGCTGACTTCGAGGAGCTGCTGAGGGTCAACGCTGCCTTCAGTCAAAGGCGTAAGCTTTTTAACTTCAAGTCCGACTTCGATTCCCTCTTTGATTTCCTGTCCTGAAGGGATCGCGTGCGTCAGTGTGTTGCCTTCATCATCTTCGACAATGACCTTTCGTTTGCCTTCGGTCGTGATGTCTTTGATATGACCGTTAAGTCCGGCGAGAATGCAGACTTTTCTCGGTCTTCTGACTTCAAACAGCTGTTCGATTCTCGGAAGACCCTGCGTAATATCTTCAGCTGAACGGACACCGCCAGTATGGAATGTTCTCATCGTAAGCTGAGTGCCGGGTTCGCCGATTGACTGTGCAGCAACAACTCCGACTGCTTCACCGATAGGAACGAGTTTTCTTGACGAAAGATCATGCCCGTAACATTTCTGGCAAACTCCTTTTTTGAGAGCGCACGCAAGAGGACTTCTGACCCAGACTTCGCTGAAACCTGCGGCTTCGATTTTTTTAGCGATTGATTCAGTGATGATTTCGCCGGATTTTATGAAGACTTCGCCGTCTTTCTCAATGTCATTCAAAGCTGTGCGTCCTGCGATTCTTGCAGCTATGCCTATCATGACTTTACCTTCGCTGAGCAGCGGACGAATGCAGATTCCCTTATGAGTTCCGCAGTCGTGTTCAGTGATTATCAAATCCTGAGCAACATCAACAAGCCTTCTCGTCAGATAACCTGATTTTGCCGTTCTTAACGCCGTATCGGCAAGACCTTTTCGCGCTCCGTGAGTTGAAATGAAATATTCAAGCATGTTCATTCCTTCTCTGAAGTTCGCTGTTATAGGATAGTCAATCGTTTTTCCTGTCGGGTCAGCCATAAGACCGCGAATGCCCGCCATCTGTCCCATCTGTCCGAGTGAACCTCGCGCACCGCTGTCAACCATCATTCGGACAGGGTTATCAAGGCTCATATGTTCTTTGATTTTCTCGGCGATGCTGTTTGTTGCCTCTCCCCAGAGTTTGCCTTTCTGGTCTAAATATTCATCGTGGGTCAGCAAACCCATTTCATAATTTTCTTTTGCAATATCGTCTTCAGCCTGTGTCTGACGGGTAATAACGGCTTTCTCGTCGGGGATTCTTACAGCCTGAACACCGAAACTGATTCCGCTACGTGCAGCCCAGTGATAGCCGAGTGATTTAATATCATCGAGCATTGCGACAACTCCGGGTCTGTCAACTTTGTCATAGGCATCATCGAGGAGCGAACCGATTTTCTTTTTGCCGAGCTGTTCATTGACGAAACGGAGTTTTTCCGCGATTTTGTCATTGAACATTACACGCCCCGGACTCGTCTCAAAGAATACCGTGCGCGGCGTGCCTTCGACATCTTTGTAACTGTCAACGATGACCGCTTCATTATCTTTCGTATATTTTCTGCGTCCCTTTGGATAGCCCCAGAGTTCCGGATTTTCTTTAAGCCAGATTCTTGCGTTTACGTGGACGGTGCCGTGAGAGATAGCCGACAGAACGTCCGCCATATCGGTAAAATGCATTCCATCGCCCTCAAGTCCTTCGCGCATATCAGTCAAATAATACACACCAAGGACTATATCCTGAGTAGGCGTAACGACAGGACGTCCTGAAGCAGGTGAAAGCAGATTATTCGCTGAAAGCATCAACAATCTTGCTTCAGCCTGAGCTTCAATGCTCAAAGGAACGTGAACAGCCATCTGGTCGCCGTCAAAGTCAGCGTTGAAGGCAGTACAGACCATCGGGTGAAGACGGATTGCTTTGCCCTCCATTAAGACGGGTTCAAAAGCCTGAATGCCAAGCCTGTGAAGAGTTGGCGCTCTGTTTAACATTACGGGATGATCTTTAATGATGTTTTCGAGAATTTCCCAGACTTCACTGCCGCCTCTTTCGATTTTTCTTTTTGCGTTTTTGACGTTTAAAGCAAGTCCGCTCTCAACAAGTCTGCGGATTACAAAAGGCTTGAAGAGTTCCAAAGCCATCTGTTTGGGAAGTCCGCACTGATAAATTTTGAGCTGTGGACCGATGACAATGACCGAACGTCCGGAATAGTCAACGCGTTTGCCCAGAAGATTCTGACGGAAACGTCCTTTTTTGCCGCGCAACAAATCCGTGAGGCTCTTCAAAGGTCTGTTGCCTGCGCCCAAAACAGCCTTGCCGACTCTGCCGTTGTCGATGAGAGCGTCAACACATTCCTGCAACATTCGTTTTTCATTGCGCACGATAATCTCAGGAGCGTTGAGAGCCTGCAATTTCTTTAATCTGTTGTTTCTGTTTATGACCCGGCGGTATAAATCGTTAAGGTCGCTTGTTGCGAATCTTCCGCCGTCAAGCTGGACTAACGGTCTTAAGTCAGGCGGAATAACAGGAAGAACATTCAAAATCATTGACTGGGGTTTTGAATCGCTTTTTCTGAAATCTTCAACAACCTGAAGACGCTTGATTAATTTTCTTTTTTTCTGACCAGTAGTGTCGGCTATCTGTTCTCTTAAAGAATCCGCGAGATTGTCAAGGTCAAGTCTGTTAATTAAAGCCTGAACGCCGTCAGCACCTATACCTGCCTGAAAATTCGGGTCATATCTGCAACATGTGAGCTTTTGATGTTCAAAGATTACATCGCCCTGACTGAACATTGAACTGCCCGGCTCAATAACCAAATGGCTTGGATCGTCAATGACTTTTTCGTGGCGCATAACTCTGAATTTTCCGGGATACTGATGTTCAAGTGTTGTGAGTTCACTGCGCGATAAAATCTGACCTTTGACATAAGGGAGTTTGACTGCGCCTGTTACGATGAACGCATCATTGTTTCCGATTTTTGCGCGTGTAGCGTCATCGTCAGCCTGTGAAGCTGGAACGATTGCCCCGGCTTCAAGCCCAAGCTCATCGTCTGCCTGACTTAGAGTAAAGGCAGGTTCAACTTTCAGACTTTCATCGCCGTAATCCGTTTTATATTTTGCAACCTGTGTAGCTGAAATCACATCGCCGACACTTACGGGAACATTTTCGATTCCTTCAAGCTGGAAAGCTTCTTCGTATTCAAATCCCGCAGGCTGATAATGAGCGTGGATTTTCAGTTCGCTCTCAAAGACAACTTCACCTTTCTGAATTATATCCGGGCGTGCTGTCTCTGTGATTTTATAGCCTTTTTCAGTTTTTCTTGACGGAGCAAAATAAACGACTTTTTCTAAATCTTTTGCAGACGTTCCGAGCAGAAGGCTTAAACGGCTTGGAATACCTCTCAGATACCAGATATGAACGACAGGTACAGCAAGGTCGATATGTCCCATACGCTCACGGCGGACTCTGTTGTCGGTTACTTCAACGCCGCAGTGTTCGCAAATAACGCCTTTAAATTTCGGACCTGAACGTTTGTATTTTCCGCAACGGCATTCATAGCTGCGTGTGGGACCAAAAATTTTTTCGCAGAAAAGACCATCGACTTCAGGTCTTAAAGTTCTGTAATTAATCGTCTCGGGTTTTAGAACTTCGCCTTTTGAAATTTCATGTATCCTTTCGGGAGTTGCGAGTTTGATTCGTACTCCCGTGATTTCTTTTCTTCTTGCCAAGTTTAATCTTCCTCCTCTCCGTTGTCAGACATGTCCAATTCCTCTTCCATAAGCATCTCTTGTGTCATTTTATCGAGATCTTCAGCGGTAGGCTCATCATTTTCAAAAATGTTCGCTGCGACTTCGGCAATTTCAGATGAGACTTCCGGCTCTGAAGCAGGTTCTGTGAGCGTTTCGAGTGTAGCCTTTGACGGTTTTCGCCCTCTGCGCTGTTTTTTAAGAGGCTGGAATATTTCCGGCGATTTTGCTGTAAATACAGGTTTATCGTCATCTTCCATAGGTATATCGCCATGAGTGCCGTCATCGAACGTAACATCAACATCGAGTCCGAGTCCCTGAAGCTCTTTGACCAAAACTCTGAAACTTTCTGGAACTCCGGGTTTGACAAGGCTCTGACCTTTAACAATTCTTTCGTAAGTTTTGTCGCGTCCTCGAATATCATCGGATTTAACAGTCAGAATTTCCTGCAGGACATTCGCAGCTCCATAGCCTTCGAGTGCCCAGACTTCCATTTCACCGAAACGCTGACCTCCGAACTGCGCCTTGCCGCCTAAAGGCTGCTGAGTTATTAAGCTGTACGGACCGGTCGAACGTGCGTGAATTTTATCATCGACAAGGTGATTTAATTTCAGCATATACATGCAGCCTATCGTAACTTTTTTATCCATACGTCTGCCTGTACGCCCGTCGCGAACAGTGATCATTCCATCTTCAGTGAGGTCGCCTGGATATTTTTCAGCGGCGATTTTTTTCATTTCTTCAAAAATTTCATTTTCGTTCGCGCCCTCAAAGACAGGCGTGGAAACGTGCCAACCGTTGTTCAAAGCGACAAAACCCATTATCGTTTCAAGAACCTGACCTAAATTCATTCGGCTGGGAACGCCGAGAGGATTCAAGACGACATCAACAGGAGTTCCGTCAGGAAGATAAGGCATATCTTCAACAGGGAGAATGCGGCTTACAACGCCTTTATTTCCGTGCCGACCCGCCATTTTATCTCCGACTGTGATTTTTCTTCGCTGTGCAACGTAAACTTTTATTGAACGCAGAACACCTGAACCTAAAGCCTCAGGGCTGCTCTTGCGATCCATCTGTTTTACGGCAACGACTTTGCCCCATGAGCCGTTCGGAAGTTTCAGCGAGTTGTCGCGGACTTCACGAGCCTTTTCACCGAAAATCGCACGCAACAATTTTTCTTCGGGCGTTTGATCGGCTTCACCTTTGGGCGTAACCTTGCCGACAAGAATATCGCCTGCGTTGACTTCCGCACCGATTCTTATTATTCCGTCATCGCCAAGATTTCTTAACATGTCTTCGCCGACGTTGGGAATATCGCGCGTGATTTCTTCAGGTCCGAGTTTCGTTTCACGAGCTTCGATTTCATATTCTTCAATGTGAATTGATGAAAATTTATCTTCTTTAACGAGATTTTCACTCAACAAAATCGCGTCTTCAAAGTTGTAGCCTTCCCACGGAACAAAAGCGACCAGAACGTTATGTCCAAGTGCGAGTTCGCCGTTTTCAATAGCCTGTCCGTCAGCAATGATTTCACCTTTTGCAACTTCCTGACCTTTTCGGACGAGCGGTCTTTGATGAATCAATGTTGACTGGTTTGAGCGGCGGAATTTTATCATTTCGTAAGTTCTTTCACGTCCGCGCTTGTTTTGAATTTTTATCCTGTTAGCATCAACATACGTAACGATACCGGCATCACGCGCACTGATGCACGAGCCGGAGTCATGGGCAATCCTGTGTTCAATTCCAGTGCCGACCAACGGGGCTTCGGGAACTAACAGAGGCACTGCCTGACGCTGCATGTTGGAACCCATCAAGGCTCTGTTGGCGTCATCGTGTTCAAGGAAAGGAATCAATGCCGTTGAAGGCGAAACAATCTGTCGCGGCGATACGTCCATGTAGCTGACTTCTTCTTTGGGAACAGTAACAATGCCGTCTCCGTGCCTTGTCGGACACGAATCCCCGGCGATTGTCAAACCGTCTTCTTCAAGCGGTGTGTTAGCCATTGCCACATAACTTTTGTCTTCATCATCGGCTGAAAGCAAAACAACTTCATCAGTGAGTTTTCCGTCTTTGACTTTACGGCGCGGTGTTACAAGAAATCCGTGTGAATTTAACGTTGCGTATGTCGTCAGCGATGACACAAGACCGATGTTAGGTCCTTCAGGAGTCTCTATCGGACAAACTCTTCCGTAGTGGGTGTAATGAACATCGCGGGCTTCAAAACCTGCACGTTCACGGCTTAAACCTCCTGGACCCAGAGCTGAAAGTCTTCGTCTGTGAGTAACCTCAGCTAAAGGATTCGTCTGATCCATGAATTGTGAAAGCTGTCCTGAACCGAAAAATTCACGCAGACACGCGGCAATGGGTCTTACATTGATCAACTCGCGCCCTGTTACCTCGTCAAGATTCGGAACAGTTGTCATTCTTTCGCGTACGATTCTTTCCATTCTGAGAAGACCGATTCTGACCTGATTCTGCAAAAGTTCGCCTATCGAACGTACACGTCTGTTGCCGAGATGGTCAATGTCATCGCTGATTTTGTCATCTCTGCACATCGCAAACATTTCTTTCATTATCGCGATAACATCTTCAAGAGTTAATAATTTTTCCTCTTCTGATATGTCCATATTGAGCCGCCTGTTTAATTTATAGCGACCGACGCGTCCGAGAGTGTAGCGTCTGGAATCCTGCAGAAGACTTTTGAAATAATCGCGGGCATTTTCGATTCGTGCAAGTTCATTCGGTCTTAAACGTTTGAAAATATCCTGAATGGCTTCGTCCGGGCTTTTTGTTTTATCTTTGTCGAGGGTGCGGGCAAGTCCGGCATCCATTTCATAAACATTAATTCCAGCTTCAGGCGCAGGATCATTTTTGTAAAGATTCGCTAATATATCTTCATCAATCAATGAGCCTTTAGCAACGATTAAATCTCCGTCATCGTTATAGACATCATCTGCGGACATGCAGCCTTTAATTTCGTTGTCAAAATGTTTGAAGACAGTTTCAACGCCTAAAAGCTCTAAAATTTCTTCATTGTTGCGTGCGCCGAGTGCCTTTAACAATAACGTTACAGGCAGACGCTTTCTGTTATCTATGTTAGCCGTAATGACTTCTTTTTCTGATTCGGGCATAGCGAAATCAAGCCAGGCGCCTCTGTCAGGAATTAATTTCGCCGAACATACATCACCGGTGCGCGTGAAATAGACTCCTGCCGAACGTGCAAGCTGATTTATCACTACGCGTTCAGTTCCGTTGATTATAAAAGTTCCCCGCTCGGTCATTACAGGGAAGTCTCCGAGGAAAATTTCCTTTGCTTCCTTGCGAACCTGTGTTTTTGTGTTTGTGAGCCTGATCGTAGCTTTTATAGGTCTTGCCCACGTCATATCTTTTTGTCTTGCTTCTTCTTCTGTTATTTTGGGTTTGTCAATCGAATAACTTACAAATTCGAGAGCAAAATTTCCGTCGTAGCTTTCTATAGGGAAAACTTCCTCTAATAATTCCTGAAGTCCCTGCGAAACTCTTTCTTCAGGCGGCACATTGTCCTGATAAAACCAATGATAAGAATCTCTCTGTACCTCGATCATATCGGGCATGTCACTTACGTCACGAGCGCGTCCGAAAGTGTATCGCTTTCGGGTTTTACTGATTGGAACGAACTCAGGCATGTTAGACCTCCCCTGACAGTCTGGTTATTTTTTGTGTAGCTAGCAAAGATAACAAACGGAAATATTTTTGTCAAGAAATTTTGTTATTATATTCAGGGTAACAGCATTTACCGAAAAAACAGTGTTGGAAAAATTTTTATCATAACTCGCAGGAAGATCTCCGTTTTTAAGCAGAAGATGAATTGCGTTTCATGCTATAATAACAAAAACAGAAAAAATATCTAAAAAAACATAGTCAGATTTGCAGAATTTTTCGATTAAAAACAGATTTTTTTGCACCTCAACGAAAATGAATTGTAAACCTACCTAAGTTTACAATCGAATTTTTTCAAAAATTTTCGATTATATAGGGGGGGGGGAAATTTTGCCACTACATTTGCCACTACAAGAATATAAAAATTTTTTAGCATTCATAAAATTTCACAAAGAAAAATTTTTCAATAACTTTACGATTTTTTTCTTTCACGATTCATCTTCAGAATGTGTTCACATTGTGTTCATATGAAAAGTAAATGCTGTTGCCCTGTTATGAGTTATAATAATGCTATAAAAAATTAATCGGGAGGTTCTAAAATTGTCAGAGTTTAGTGCGGCTGAACGCAGAATGCTTAATTACTTCAGAAGAGGCGTTGAATTATTTTACAGAGGCAACAGATATACCGTTGAAGAAGCCGGTAAACCTACATGCTCTTTGGGTGAACCAAAAACAGATATTTATGTTTTGCTGTCCAACGAATGTCAAAAACATGAATTAAAAATATCGTATAAAAAAGAAAATGCAGATTTTTTAGAGAATAAAATGAATAGTCAGAGAGCGGAGCAACTGTTCGGTTCAGAATGGAGAAACATAATTATCAATGCAACATCTGCGATAGCTGATAAATTTAAGAAACGTACGCTCATATATAAAGATGCGTTGGGCAGAACAGAGAAAGGCGCAATAACTCTGGGCTGGAAGTTTGAACTTCTAAATAAAACTGGAGGAGATCTTTCGGGACGCATAAATCTTACACCGCAGCAAGTTTATGACGTTTATGCCGGAACAAATCTTTCTTCAGACAAAAGAGATGCAATGATAAATGGCAGGATAATTCGTGATTCAGGAGTGGCGGATTATATACTTATGACAGATAGAGCAGAATCCGCGCAGGAAATAATAAACATGATGATACCCATTAAAGAGTATATAAAAGAAAATCCCAATATTTATTTTGCATGTAAAGCACTAAATTACAGAACGTTCAAGCAAAAATATGACGGGGATCGTCCGTTATCTGTTCAGGTTGATTGGAAAGTCAGTGATGGGAAACTTACACATGATCTCATTTTTACCAGACCGCTTGAAATGAACGGCACTGAAATTGCGGAAAAGCTGTTTGAATGTATGAAAATGCTGTCAATACAAACAACAGATAATATTAATGAAAACAATTCAGACATGAGAAATGTCTATGAAGAATAAAGAAAGAAGTGCAGTCTTATGAAAGTAATCAGTTTGTTTTCGGGATGCGGCGGACTGGATCTTGGTTTTGAAAAAGCCGGTTTCGATATTCCTGTGGCAAATGAGTTTGATAAAACGATTTGGTCAACTTTTAAGGAAAATCATCCCAAAACACACCTGATTGAAAAAAATGTACGCGAGGTAACCAAAGAAGATATAGAAGCCTTTCTCGATGAAGATGTTGACGGCATAATAGGCGGTCCGCCGTGCCAGTCATGGTCAGAAGCCGGTACTCTTCGCGGAATTGAGGACGAACGCGGGCAGCTGTTCTTTGAGTACATTCGGATTCTTAAGGATTTTCAACCTAAATTTTTTCTTGCTGAAAACGTTAGCGGAATGCTCGCAAACAGACACTCTGAGGCGGTTCAAAATATTCTTGGGCTTTTTGAAGATGCTGGATACGATGTTTCTCTTACATTGGTGAATGCAAAAGATTACGGCGTTGCACAAGAAAGAAAAAGGGTTTTTTATATCGGTTTCAGAAAAGACCTTAATATTAAGTTTGATTTTCCCAGAGGAGCGACGGAGGACGATGATAAAAAATTAACATTGAGAGATATTATCTGGGATTTACAATTTACCGCAGTGCCTGCAGCACCTAAAAATAAACATAATCCAGAGGCTGTAAATAATAATGAATATTTTATCGGAACGTATTCTACTATTTTTATGAGCCGAAACAGAGTTAGGTCATGGGATGAGCAAGGCTATACTGTTCAAGCATCAGGAAGGCAGTGTCAGCTTCATCCCCAAGCACCTAAAATGGTGAAAGTCGAAAAAGACAAATACAGATTTGTTGAAGGGAAAGAAGATTTGTACAGAAGAATGACCATTCGCGAAATTGCAAGACTTCAAGGTTTTCCTGATGACTTTAAGTTCATTTATGAAGATACCGACGCTGCGTATAAAATGATTGGAAATGCAGTTCCGGTAAACTTGGCATTTGAGGTAGGAACTGCAATAAAAAAAACGTTAAAGGCGAACCGCTGAACGTTGCAGACGTTTTAACTCTCTTTTAGGCATGTCTCCAAAATTCTCACGCCTTCCATTGCATCTCGCGCATAAAAATCCGCACCGGCAAAATTCGCAAGCTCAGGTGTAAGCACTGCACCGCCAGCTATGACTTTTACATCAGGACATGACGTTTTCAGCTTTGCTATCGTGTCTTTCATGCTCGCAACAGTCGTTGTCATAAGCGCACTCAATCCGACAACCCGGGCTTTGCCTTTTTCAACAGCTTCAACGATTTTTTCCGGCGGAACATCGCGTCCGAGATCAATAACGTTGAAATTATAATTTTCAAAGATTGTCTTCACGATATTTTTTCCGATGTCGTGAACGTCTCCGTAAACTGTCGCGAGTATAACCGAACCTTTTGACGTTCCCTCAGATTTTTCCATTGAAAGAGCCAAGACTTCAAACGCGCTTTTTGCGGCTTCAGCGGATTTTATGAGCTGCGGTAAAAATAATTTTCCTGTTTCGTAGTCTTTGCCCACGGAGTCGAGAGCCGGAACAATAAAATTTTCGATAATTTCAAGCGGTTTTTTTTCGTTCAGTAAAATTTTCGTCTGAGCAGCCGCGTCATCTTTTAAACCCTTTTTTATCGAGGATTTCAAATCTGACTCAGCAGGAGCTGAATTTATTTTTGAAATTTCATTTTGAGAATTTTTTTCGCAGTATGAAATATATTCATTGATGTCATTTTCATCGCCGGACAGCAAATTCCATGCGTAAAGAGTTTCTTTCAGGTCGGCATCGCCGGGATTTATAATCGCAGAATCAAGTCCGCTCATAATCGCCGCTATTAACATTGTGCGGTTGATTACAGGTCTTCTCGGAAGTCCGAATGAAACGTTGCTTAGTCCAAGAACAGTTTTAACTCCTAAATTTTCTTTCACGAGTTTTATTGCCTTGAGAGTTTCCGGCACAAGTTTCTGTTGCGCACTGGCGGTGAGAGTCAGACAGTCGATTAAAATATTTCTTCGTGGAATGCCGTTTTTTTCTGCCTCATTGACGATTTTTTTTGCAATTTCAAATCTTTTTTCAGCCGTTTCGGGTATTCCGTTTTCGTCCAGTGTCAAGCCGAGAACACACGCGCCGTATTTTTTCGCTAAAGGCAAAATTTTTTCGAGACTTTCAGCTTTGCCGTTCACTGAATTTAACAAAGGTTTCCCGTTGTAAACTCTTGCTGCAGCTTCAAGCGCATCAGGATCGGAGCTGTCAATCTGAATCGGAAGATCAGCGATGCCCTGAATCTCAATCAGAGAATTTTTCAAAACTTCAGGTTCATCAATATCAGGAAGCCCTGTGTTCAAATCCAAAATGTCCGCGTTCTGCTCCTGCTGTTTTACGGCTTCTTTCAATAAATAATCAATGTTGCCTTCGCGGAGAGCTTTCTGAAGCAGCTTTTTACCCGTTGGATTTAATCTTTCGCCGATAACGACAAATTTTTTTCCGAATTTTGCAGTCCTTGATGATGAACAGACAACTGTCTCATCTTGAATTTTTCTTTCCGCGACTGACGAACGATGACTCAAAACCGCGTTTTTCATTTTTGAAATATGTTCGGGAGTTGTTCCGCAGCAGCCGCCGAGAATACTCACGCCCATATCAGAAAATTTTGTTGAAATTTCGGCGAACTCGTCAGGCGTAACGTCATAGTGTGAAACTCCGTCTCGAATCACTGGAAGCCCCGCGTTAGGCTGTACCATTACGGGAATATGAGACAGCGAACAGATTTTTTCAACAATGGGCAAAAGCTGGCGCGGACCAAGCGAACAGTTCACGCCCAGAACGTCAGCAAGACCTTCAAGAGTTGCTGTCATTGCTTCAATCGAAGTTCCGAAAAAAGTTCTTCCGGATTCTTCAAAACTCATTGTCGCAAAGACAGGAAGATTTGAATTTTCTTTCGCAGCGAGGACAGCAGCCTTCAACTCGTAAAGATCCGTGAAAGTTTCGAGCAGAATGACATCGCAAAAATCTTTTCCGGCATCGACCATCTCTGCAACGGCATCGTAAATTTCTTCAAAAGACGCATCTCCGGCAGGTTTCATAACGCGCCCTGTTGCGCCTATATCAAGAGCTGCAAAAGAATTTTCACCTGCAGCTTCACGTGCGAGTTTTGCTCCGGCTTTCACAATTTCAGCAACGCTGTAACCTGATTTTGCGAGTTTGAATTTATTTGCGCCGAAAGTGTTCGAGCTTATGAAATCTGCACCGGCGTTTTTATATTCGCTGTGAAT
>CAJODX010000012.1 GCA_905233295.1 uncultured Synergistales bacterium
AATAGGCACGAATTTCTTGAATTGCTTTTTCTTTATCCCAAATTCCTGATTTATACATATCAACAACTCTAAAAACTTTGTCATTGGCTACTTTACCTATGATTACATCATATTGCTGATACAATAAATCACCATCTCTGCAAGCGCACACAAAATCAATCCATTCGCTCAAATCTTCCGAAAAAGATTTAACAGAAAAGCCGTTTATGTCATTGCTCATCCGATACTGCGTAACAATCGCCTTTCCGTTCAAAAGGTCGGCTTTTCGCCGTGCCCAGCGTTCTGCCTGTTCACGAATACTTGTAACATAAAAACCTTTGCCGAAATCGAGATTTCTATAAGAATGTTGGGTATCAGGTTTATCTATCACTTCACAAGAACCGTGATAAACAATCACAGAGTTATCCCTCTTTTTTTCAGATATTGCTGAATATCATTCATAATATATTCGCTGGATTGAGTATGCAGGATTTCATAATGCGGGACAAGGTATGCTCCGATACAGTCAGCTTCTTTAAGTTTTTTATATACAGCTGCAGGAGAAATATTAAGTTTGTTAGCGCAACAATGAATCATGTATATTACAAATTCCATAGATTCCTCATTCATTTTCATTCTTAGACATCACCATACACACAAATAAATATCAGAGAACAATATAATAGCATAAAAAAATTCTAACGAATAAGACATCGATTTTCGATAAGTTAATTTTGGGGGTGGAGTACTATCCTCTCATCTTCTTGAATATGCCTCTTTTTCTCTTGTACATAAATTCAAATTCTTAACTTTTTTTATAAAAATAAAATTTTTAATGATAAATTTCTAATAAGGCGGTAATTTTTTAGATTATATCTCTCAAGCGTTGACATATAAAACTGTGGCATAATAAAATATATTTAAAGATTTAAAGATAAAACTACCGAACGATAAATATTTTTTCGATAATTTTATTTTTCTTAGTGTTTTATATCACTGGAGTTTGTCGCAGAAGTGAAAAAACGTTTAACGCTTTTGCGTGGATTGAAACCGCGTGGATTGAAATAAATAATGATGATAAAATTAAATTACGGAATTTTTTCTCATCTAAAAAAGGGAGGATTTTATTAAAATGTTAAGAAAAACAGCGTTTTTGATGTTGCTTGTCATGGCTCTTGCTCCGGTTGCGTTTGCTGACGAACCTGAAACAGTAACAGAAGAAGTTCAGGCTGAAGCACCAAACGAGTTAGCCCTCAAAGAAAACGAACTCAACGAGAAAGCCGCACAGCTTGAAACTCTCGCGTCATCACTCGCAGCACGTGAAGCTGAACTTTCAAAAAAAGAAAAGGATTTTGCGTCCCGTGCCTCTGTACTCGCAGGAAAAAGCCGCGAAATTTCAGGAACGTCAACAATGTTGCTGGGACGTGAAACGCAAGTCAACGCACGCGAAAAAGAAATCATGTCGCGTGAAGCAGCTCTCGCACGCCGTGAAATGACTTTCGCACAGGAAAGCCAGAAATTCACAGACGCATCAGCGGCACTCACAGCACGTGAAGCCGAAATTGCAAAACGTGAAGCAGACCTCGCAGCACGTGAGAGCGAACTCAACGCGAAAATCAGCGCGAAAGAAGAAGCCGACAAAATTTCTGCACGTGAAGCCGAACTTGTAAAACGTGAAGCAGCACTGACCGAACGTGAAAACACTCAGGAAAGGCTCAATGCACTTGAAAATGAACTCAGTGCTAAAGCCGCAGAGCTGAACACACGCGAGGAAGAAGTCGCAAAACGGGAAACCTCAGCCGCCGAACAGCACAAAAATATTTCAGACGCAGTGAAGGAACTCAACGAGCAGACAGCAGCGACCGCAAAGAAAAATTCCGAACTCGCCGCAAAGGCAACGGAACTTGAAGAGAGAAGCAGAAAACTCGCTACTGTTTCATCATCGCTTGCAACACGCGAAGCCGAGTTTACAAACCGCGAAAAAGATGCAAAATCAAAGGCAGCCGAAATTGAAGAACTTGAAAATTTAATCAAAGAGCTTCCGACATTCGATCCCAACAATTCGACTGAAGCCGCAATGATTTTGACTTACAAAATTCCCGCGCAGGCAAGACGCGATTTAATTTCGATGCAGAGAACGGCGTACCAGAAATACAGCGCAAACAGAGTAACTCAGGCTCTCGAAGATTACACGAAAGCATTTGAAGCTGCTCCCGAAACGAATTATCTCGCGGCATACTGGGCTGGACTTTCAGCAGAAAGAATCAGAAACAAACGCGAAGAAGCTTTGACGTGGGCAAACAGGGCTCTTGAAATAAATCCCGAATACAGACCTGCTCAGGAACTCAAACGCAGACTTGAAGCAAGAAATGCGCCCGCACAGAGAAGACGAACGAGATAAAAAATATTAAAATATCTGCTCAGGAGTTAAAAGACAAATAAAAAGTTTTTTAGCTCCTGCTGTTTATGCTAAAGAAATTTTTGCTGAAGAGGGTAAAAGAGTTAATATTAATTAAGGAGTGTTTCAGTAAGTTTGGAAGATTTATACGGAATTTTAGAAGTCTCACGGGACGCAACACAGGATGATATAAAAAAAGCTTACAGAAAACTTGTCAAACAGTATCATCCTGACGCACACCCCGGAGATAAGGACATTGAGGAAAAATTCAAAAAGATCAACGCTGCATACTCAGTCCTCAGCGACCCTGACAAACGCGCACGCTACGATCAGTTTGGCACAACAGATTCAAATTCCAACCCGTTCGGCGGTATGGGCGGAGTTGATTTCGGTGATTTGTTCGGCGATTTGATCTCTCAGGCATTCGGAGGCGGCTTCGGCGGTTTCGGCAGCTCACGGCGCAATACAAATTCAAACTCTCCAAGACGCGGCAACGATATTGAAATGGTTGTAAATGTAACATTGCTCGAAGCAATGAAGGGTATCAGCCGCGAAATCGAAGTTATGAAATGGGAAACATGCCAGCATTGCACCGGCACAGGAGCAAAACCCGGCACAAAACCTGAAACATGTTCAAAATGCAATGGCACAGGACAGGTAAGACAGGCACAGCAAAGTCTTTTGGGACAGTTTGTTAGTATTACAACATGCCCAGACTGTCATGGTACAGGAAAAATCATTAAAGAAAAATGCGATGAATGTTCAGGTCGCGGACAGGTACGCAAAAAACACAAACTTGAAGTGAAAATCCCCGCAGGTGTTGAACGCAACATGAGACTGCGAATACCGGGCGCAGGTGAAGCCGGAACGAACGGCGGCACAGCAGGAGATTTGTATCTGATCATTGATGTCGGTCTTGACTCGAATTTTGAACGCAGCGGCGCGGATTTGCATACAAGTTTGCTTTTGACATATCCACAGGCGGTTTTGGGTACTGAAGCCGAAATCAAAACTCTTGACGGAAAAACAGAAAAAATTTCAGTCCCTGCAGGAACTTCACACGGACAGGTTCTGAAAGTCAAAGGCAAGGGAATGCCAAAATTAAATTCCAAAACAACGGGAGATTTGTATGCTCATGTATTCATTGAAATTCCAACGAAGCTGACCGAAAAACAGCGCGAACTGATAAAATCTCTTGCTGATGAAATGAAAGCTCCTGTGAGCGAAAATAAAACAGGCTTTACGGATTGGCTTAAAGACAAATTATTTAGTTAGTAAAGAAGGGAAATTTGTAAAATGATAATTGACATCAGTGATTTAGGCTCGATAGTTTCAAACATCGGAACTTTTGCAGTAGCTATATTTTTTTTGTTAATCATCCTTTCAACAGCAATAAAAATCGTACCTGAATATAGACGCGTTGTATTGTTCAGGCTCGGCAGACTTGTTGGCAGCAGAGGACCGGGGATTGTTTTCATAATGCCGTTCATTGACCGTGCGGTTACGGTTGATTTAAGAATTTTAACTCTTGATGTACCCGTTCAGGAAGTTATTACAAATGACAACGTTGCAATAAAAGTCAACGCCGTTGTATATTTCAGAGTTCTTGATCCGTCTAAATCCGTGGTCGAAGTTGAAAATTATATCGTTGCAACAAGCCAGCTTGCACAGACAACTTTACGTTCAGTTGTTGGTTCTGTTGAGCTTGACGAAGTTCTTTCATCTCGCGAAAAAATCAATCAGGAACTGCAAAAAATCATTGATGACAGGACAGATCCATGGGGTATAAAAGTCAGTGCTGTTGAAGTAAAAGAGTTAGAACTCCCTGAAGGAATGAAACGCGCAATGGCTCGTCAGGCTGAAGCGGAAAGGGAACGCCGTGCAAAAATCATTGCTGCTGAAGGTGAATTACAGGCTGCGGAGAAATTGTCGGAAGCCGCACGAAAGATGGAAGCCTCGCCTGTAACTTTGCAGCTTCGTTATTTGCAGACGATTCGCGAAATTTCCGGCGAAAGAAACACTACAACTTTCTTCCCGATTCCTGTTGATCTGATCAAGCCGTTTGTAGATAAAATAACAGGTAAGGAGATTAAAGAATGAAATACAGAACTGCCAAGGAATTACGCGAACTTTTCATAAAATTTTGGGAGGAAAAAGGCGCAAAACATCTTCCAAGTTTTTCACTTGTTCCCGAAGATCCCTCGCTGTTGTTCACTATTGCCGGAATGGTGCCTCTCAAGCCCTATTATCTCGGCATAAAAGAACCTGAATATCCAAGAGTTGTAACAAGTCAGAAATGTGTACGCACTAATGACATTGAAAACGTTGGAAGGACGGCGCGGCATCACACTTTTTTTGAAATGCTCGGAAATTTTTCGTGGGGAAGTTATTTCAAACACGAAGCAATAACATGGGCATGGGAATTTTTAACAGCGCGTGTAGGTCTTGACCCCGAAAGACTTTACGCTACAATCTATCTGGATGATGAAGAGGCATACAACGTATGGCGCAACGAAGTCGGATTGCCTGACAGCAAAATTTTCAGATTCGGACAGGATGACAACTATTGGTTTATGGGAGATACAGGTCCTTGCGGTCCATGCTCAGAGATTTATTACGACAGGGGCGAAAAATATTCCTGCGGTAAACCAACATGCGGTGTAGGGTGCGATTGCGACCGTTATATGGAGATATGGAATCTTGTGTTCACGCAGTTTGACAGACAAAAAGACGGTTCAATGCCTTTATTACCGCACAAAAATATTGATACCGGCATGGGACTTGAACGGCTTGCTTCAGTTGTGCAGGGTGTTGACACGGATTACGAAACAGATTTGTTCACGCCGTTAATCGAATATACATGCAAACGAGCAGGAATTAAATACGGCGAAAATACAAAAAATGATATGGCTGTGAGAGTCATTGCAGATCATGTCAGGAGCGTTGCCTTTATGCTTGCGGACGGTGTTTTGCCTTCAAATGACGGTCCGGGATACGTACTGAGACGTTTGCTGAGGCGTGCTGTACGTTTTGGCAAATTGTTGAATTTTGAAGGGCTTTTTGTATGTGAGTATCTTCCTGTATTAATTGATATAATGGGCGATCCTTACAGGGAATTAATAACGCAAAGACCTGTTATCGAACAAATTATCAATCTTGAGGAAGAAAAATTCAATAAAACCCTTAAACAGGGAACAGAACTCTTTGAATCTGAAATTGCCGCGCTGAAAAAACAAAATATAAAAGAAATTCCCGGCGATGTGATTTTTACTTTGTACGATACGTACGGATTTCCTCCGGAACTTACGCGCGAAATGGCTGAAGAAGAGGGCTTTTCACTTGATGACGCAGGATTCAAAATCGCAATGAACCAGCAAAAGGAACGTGCAAGAGCTTCAAGCAAACAAAAGAAAAGTGCGCTTGCCGGAGATGTTTACACGGAACTTGAAAACGAGTACGGCGCAACTAAATTCACAGGCTATGAAAAGGCTGCGGATTCCGGAAAAATTTTGGCTTTGATAACATCGAATGGACGGGTTGACAGCGTATCTGACGCTGGAGAATTTGAAATCCTTCTCGATACAACACCGTTTTATGCTGAACGCGGAGGAGAGATTGGTGATTCAGGTGAAATGAAAATTAACGGTATCACTCTCAAAATTCTAAACACCGTTCCTCACGGCAAAATAATCGTCCATACAGCTAAACTCGAATCCAAAGGCGAAATTAAAACCGGTGATGAAGTTTTGTGTTTTGTTGATGATGAAAGACGCAGTGCTATCAGGCGCAATCACACTGCCACACACCTGCTCCATGAGGCATTGGGCAGGGTTCTCGGAAGACATGTTAGACAAGCCGGTTCATTGGTAACTGATGATTTTTTAAGGTTTGATTTCACACATCATTCACCGATGACAGATGCTGAAATTGCTGAAGCCGAACGGATCATCAATCAGGAAATTCTGAACAATGTTGCGTTGGATATTTCCGAACATACAAAAGATGAAGCTCAGGCATTGGGTGCAAAGGCTTTATTTGACGAAAAATACGGCGATGTTGTACGGGTTGTAAACGTACCTGATTTTTCAATGGAGCTTTGCGGCGGTTTGCACGTTTCACGCACAGGGGACATAGGCGCATTCAAGATTTTACGCGAAGAGAGTATCGGCTCTGGAACGCGCAGGATTTTTGCCGCAACAGGCATGAGTGTTTTGACATTAATGCAAAAATTATTCGCGCTCAGAACTTCGATGACAGCGTTGTTAATGACCGATGAAGACGGTTTGAAAGAAAAAGCATCGGCATTGGTCGAAGAGTTAAAAGTCCTTAAAAACCAGATTCAGGCTGTAAAACTCAAAGAACTTTTGGAAAATTCCGAGCGTTTCCTTGAGCGTGAAGAACTCGACGGCATAATGCTTCAAACTGGAAGATTCCCCGACATTCAAGCTAATATGTTGCGTGATATTGGTGATAAAGCGCGTGCAAGACCTGAACCAAACGTTGTGATTCTTGCATCGCTGAGTACAGAAGACAAATCCTGCCAGCTTGTTGTGATGGCTGATGATAACGCCGTGAACATGGGCATTAACGCAGGTATTTTAGTAAAAGAAGCCTGTGCAATTATTGGCGGCAAGGGCGGCGGCAGAAAGAATTTAGCTCAGGGCGGCGGTAAAGACGGCACGAAACTTGAGGAGGCATTGAAAAAAATCCGTGAGCTTGTGAAAGAGCAAATACAAAAATAAAACGTTAAGGAGCATTTTTGTGAAATTTAAAATAAAGATTGTTTCAGACCGGGAGGTCTGGAGCAGGTAAAATCTCTCAGAACCTCCAAGATAATATACAAAATTAACTCAGGAGGTTTTAAGATTGAACAGAGAAAACAAAAAGAAGCTGTTAGATAAAGGCTATTACAAAAATCACGCCTGTAATGACGGTTTCACATGCAAAGTTTGCGGTTGGAAGGTAAATCCTCCGCTGTATGGCGAAAGACACAGGAATCATTGTAATAACTGCTTGTCCAGTCTTCATCTAGACAATGAACCTGGCGACAGAGCGGCAGATTGCGGAGGGATTATGGAACCAATAGGCGTTTGGGTACGCAGGAACGGTGAATGGTCTGTCATTCATCGGTGCAGGAGATGCGGGCATTTAAGCTCCAATCACATTGCGCCTGATGATAATCCTGTTAAGCTGATGTCCATTGCAATGCAGCCTGTTGCCTGTCCGCCTTTTCCCGTTGAACGCATTGATGAAATGCTGAAAACAATGGGCGGCGAAATGCCTGTTTAGTAAATTGACCGTTCTCTCGTTTTTAATGGACGAGGGGACGGTTCATTGAAAATTAATTAAACAAAAATGGACTTGTTAAATAACTCGCGTATTTTGGCTTTAGATATAGGCACAGTAAGAATCGGCGCGGCAATATCCGATCCTGCCGGAATAATAGCGCAGGGTATTGGCGTATGGAATGCCGAAAACTGGCTGAACGATTTGGATGATTGTATCAAAAAATTTTTGCCGTCTGTAATCGTGCTTGGGCTGCCTGTGCGGACTGACGGAAAGAAAAGTGAACGCGCCGAAAAAATTTTGCTTCTTCGTGAAGAACTGCAGGCAAAATATTCCGAAATAAATTTTGTAACATATGACGAGAGATTTACGACCGTCATAGCGCAACGAACACTGTTGGAGGCTGATACTTCACGCAAAAAAAGGAAAAAAAATGTTGATAAACTCGCCGCTGTTTTAATTTTACAGGATTATTTGGAGGGATTACACAATAATGAAAAATTTTGACGGACTGACACAAATCCAAGTGAAAGAAAACCGTGAAAAATACGGCACTAATGCGCTGACAGAACTTCCGCGCGAGAAACTTGCACAAAAATTTCTTAACAGTCTTGCTGACCCGATGATTATAATTTTGCTTTGTGCGTTGGCTATTCAGCTCGTTTTGTTCTTTTTAGGTAAAGCTGAATGGTTTGAGCCTTTTGGTGTATTCGCGGCAATTTTAATCGCGGGCGGTGTGTCTTCAATCACTGAATACAAGCAGGAAGAGAAAGCATCACTACTGAAATCTCAACAGGAAGCTGGAGAACGTACAAAAGTTGTAAGAGACGGAAGCATTCACGAAATTCACGTCAGCGAAGTTGTAAAAGATGACATCGTTTTTTTGCAGGCTGGCGATAAAATTCCTGCTGACGGCGTTGTTATTGACGGAGAAATAAAAGTTGACCAGTCCGCGCTGAATGGCGAAACTGAAGAAGCCGATAAAATTCCAAATGTTGACAATGAGAGCTTTAATGACAGAGATCTGTTAAACAAATTTTATGTTTACCGCGGAACAGTTGTATGTTCTGGTGAATGTTACATAAAAATTTCTGTCGTTGGTGATAAAACGTTGTTCGGTGAACTTGCCCTCGAAGTTCAGGAAGCTCAGCGAAAAACACCGCTTCAGGTGAAACTCGGCAAACTTGCAAAACAAATTTCAGTTTTTGGTTATACAGGAGCTGTCGCCATTGTCTTGGGAATTTTGGCTCGAACATTGCTGACAGGGAATCTTCCGGCGGATTTTTACGAATGGGCGCGTCTTTTCATTGATTCAATTACGGTCGCTGTTACGATAGTTGTATGTGCAGTCCCCGAAGGCTTGCCAATGCTGACTTCTATGCTGATGTCGTTTCAGTCCATGCAAATGGCTGGAGATAATGTTCTTGTACGGAAAATCAACGGACTTGAAACCGCTGGCAGCTTAAATCTTCTGTTCAGCGACAAAACAGGTACAATAACTGAAGGTCGTTTGACAATATCTGAAATTGCCGTGCCTGTTGCTGTAAAACAGACAGGCGATGTGAAAATTTCGGTTTTTAACTCACTGAACGAACTCGCACCAGATACACTTGAAGATTTAGTTATTGGTGCAGGCGCAAACAATTCTGCGACGGTCGGGGACGGTGCTGTAATAGGCGGAAACAGCACTGACAGAGCTTTAATGTCGATGTTTTTGAAAGAGACAAAAATTCTCGAAAAAATCACAGATGCAAAAAACAAAATTAAAAATTTCAACTCATTCAACTCCGACAACAAAATGTCAAGCGTTGAACTTGATGACGGCACGGTTTACATCAAAGGCGCGCCCGAAAAAATCATTCCGCAGTGTGCAAACATTCCGGATCAGAAACTCATTGACAAATATATAAATGCACAGGCTGAACGTGCTATGCGGCTGCTTGCAATCGCTAAAAAATCTGAAGACAAAACAGAACTCGTCTGTGTATTGAGCATACGTGATAATGTCCGAAAAGAAGCTGTTGAGGCAATCAAGCGCGTTAATGCCGCAGGTATTCAGGTTGTAATGGTTACAGGCGACAGAAAAGAAACCGCCGTTGCAATCGCACGTGAAGCAGGTCTGATCACAAAATCCGGCGAAATTGCAATGACATCACAGGAAATGGCGGAAAAATCCGATGATGAACTCAAAAAGATTTTGCCTGATCTTCGTGTAATCGCACGTGCGCTCCCGTCTGATAAGAGCAGACTTGTAAAAATCGCGCAGGAATTAAATTTAGTTGTTGGTATGACAGGTGATGGTGTAAACGATTCACCGGCGTTAAAGAAAGCTGACGTAGGCTTCGCAATGGGCTCAGGCACTGAAGTCGCGAAAGAAGCCGGGGACATTACAATTTTGGACGACAATTTCAAATCAATTGCAAAAGCGATTTTGTACGGACGTTCAATGTTCAAGAGCATCAGAAAATTTTTGGTATTTCAGCTTACTGTGAACGTTGCCGCGGTTTTAATCTGCTTCCTTGGACCTTTGTTCGGTCAGAATATAATGCTCACTGTCATTCAGTTACTGCTGATAAATCTCGCTATGGATACTCTCGCGGCAATAGCTTTCGGCTCTGAACCTCCAAAAGAACGCTACATGAAAGAAAAGCCTATACCGCGCGATGAAAACATCATAACGCCTTCAATGTTCCAGAATATTCTTACCGGAGCGGCTTATATCACATTCATATGTCTCGCGGTGATGTTTATACGTCCGGTCAGCAATCTGTTCGCAACTGATGACGTTATATATCTGCGGACTGCTTTATTTGCCGTGTTTATGATGTCAATAACGTTCAACGGGCTTTCAATGGCTTCGTCGAAAAACTGTGTTTTTGTAATGCTGTTTATATTTGTGCTTCAGTGGCTGTTTGTGGAGTTCGGCGGTGAAGTTTTGAGCGTTAAAGCACTGAGTTTTGACTCATGGCTCAACTGTTTTGTTCTCGCGTTTATGGTCGTTCCTGTAAGATTCGGCGTAAACTTTTTAATTGATAAAAAATCAGGAGTTCACAAAAAATGAATATCGCAGTCGCAGGTACAGGCTACGTCGGTTTAAGTCTTGCTGTTCTCCTTTCACAGCACAACGATGTTACAGCCGTTGACATTTTGCCCGAAAAAACAGAAATGTTAAAAAACTGGCGCAGTCCTGTTCAAGATGAATATATCGAAAAATTTTTAGCGGAACACGAACAGCGCGGTTTAAAACTTTCGGCAACAACAGACGCGGCTCAGGCTTACTCAAAAGCTGATTATGTCATTGTCGCAGCACCGACAAATTATGAACCTCAAAAAAATTTTTTCGACTGTTCTGCTGTTGAAGATGTCATAAAACTTGTTCTTGAATCTTCCGATAAAGCCGGAATCGTTATTAAAAGCACGGTTCCGGTAGGCTATACAAAAAAAATCCGCGAAAAATTCAACACGGACAGAATTTTATTCAGCCCGGAATTTTTAAGAGAATCGAAGGCACTTTACGATAATCTTTATCCAAGCAGGATTATCGTCGGCTGTGATGAAACAAGCCGTGAATGCGCTGAAAATTTCGCTAAACTTTTAGTCGAAGGCGCGGAGAAAAAAGATGTTCCCGTTCTTTTCATGGGATTAACTGAAGCCGAAGCTGTGAAACTTTTCGCCAATACCTATCTTGCGCTAAGAGTTTCATATTTCAATGAGCTTGACACTTACGCCGAGTTAAAAAATCTCGACACCAGAAGCATCATTGAAGGAGTTTGTTTAGATCCGCGAATCGGAAGCCATTACAACAATCCTTCGTTCGGATACGGCGGCTATTGTCTGCCGAAAGACACAAAGCAGCTGCTCGCGAACTTTCAGGATGTTCCAGAAAATTTAATTCAGGCAATCGTTGACGCAAACAGAACACGCAAAGACCATATCTCCGACAGAGTTCTGGAGAAAGCCGGATATTATACGGGAAGCTCAATGTGGAACGCTGAAAAAGAACATCCGATTACCATAGGCGTTTACAGACTGACAATGAAAACAAATTCGGATAATTTCCGCCAGTCTTCCGTGCAGGGCATAATGAAAAGAATTAAATCACGCGGCGCGACCGTGATAATCTATGAACCGGCTTTGCCTGACGGCGCGACATTTTTCGGCTCTCTGGTAGTGAACGACATTGAAAGATTTAAACGAAGCTGTGATGCCATCATCGCGAACAGATACGAAGAAATCTTGAATGACGTTGAAGAAAAAGTTTATACGAGGGATATTTTCAGACGTGATTAAAATTCAAATTCAGCCTCTTGATGCAGATGCAATGACAGCTGCACGCAAACGTCAGAACGAACTCCTGAAACCTCCCGGAAGTCTCGGCGGACTTGAGGAAATTTCAATTCAATTCGCCGGGATTACGGGTAAAGTCAAAAATAAAATTTCAAAAAAAATTCATTTTGTTTTTGCGTCCGACCACGGAATTTTTGATGAAGGAGTTTCAGCTTCACCGCAATATTTCACGAGAGTTTTAACTCAGCTCTACGCAAGCGGAAACGGCGGGGCTATCAATGAGCTTTGCAAAAATTCCGGCGTTGAACTGAAAATTTTTGACCTCGGCGTGAAAAATTTATCTGAATATCACGGCGTTGACTCAAGTCATAAATTTATGCCCGAAGGCACGAAAAATTTTTTGCATGAACGCTCTATGACGATTGAAACTGCGGAACGTGTCATAAAATTCGGAATCGCTCTGGTCGAAAACGCAAAACGGGAAAATTTTGACATCATCGGCGCAGGCGAGGTCGGAATGGGCAACACAACTCCCGCGGCGGCGTGCATTATGGCGGCGTTGGGGGGTCGTGATGAAAATCTTGTCGGACGCGGCGGCGGTCTTACTGATGAAGCGTTCGAGAAAAAGAAAAAAGTCATAATCTCCGCTCTGAATTTTCATAATCCCGATAAAGATGACGCTGTTGAAATTCTGTCCTGTGTCGGCGGTCTTGATATTGCCGCAATGACGGGAATTTTTTTGGGCGCGGCTTTATATCGTATTCCTGTTGTCGTTGACGGAGTTATCTCAATCGCGGCGGCTTTGCTTGCGTCAAAAATCGAACCTTTGAGCCGTGATTTTATGTTTGCTTCTCACAGATCGCTTGAACCCGCGTATTCTGCTGCGGCGAAAAAATTAAATCTGAAGCCTTTTCTTGAACTCGATATGAGGCTCGGCGAAGGTTCAGGCTGTCCTTTGGCAATGCAGATCATTGATGACGCTCTTGCAGTGATGAGCAACATGAAAACTTTTAATGAAATCAATTTAGAATCTGAATACAGAAAAGAAATTTTTTAAAATTTCGTGTTCCTAACTCCTAACCTGTTTTTTCTCTCTTTTTTCTTTCTCTCCTGTATAATCTAATTTCAAAAGATTAAAAATTTTCATAACGGGGGTAAATTTCATGTTCGTAAAAATCGTATGCACGATAGGTCCTGCCAGCGATAATTTTGAAACTCTGAAATCAATGGCTGAGGCTGGCATGAACGTTGCAAGATTAAATTTCTCTCACGGCGATTATGATAGCCACGAAAAAAAATTAAAATTAATCCGAAGAGTCGAACGTTCAACTAAAAGACCTCTTGCCGCACTGCTCGACACAAAAGGTCCGGAAATCCGTACAGGACATGTCAAAGACGGCGAAGTGTTTTTAACTCAAGGCGCGAAAGTCATTTTGTCTTCATGCGAAGAGCCTTTTGAGGGAACAGCTGAAAAAATCTGGGTGAATTACAAACTCCTCGCTCAGGAAGTCGAAACCGGACAGAATATTTATATTGATGACGGAACATTAAATCTTGAAGTCGAAAAAATCGACGGCGATGATGTTCACTGTAAAGTCGTTGTCGGCGGCTCTCTCCGTAACACAAAAGGAATAAATCTTCCCGGCTCTGACATAACGCTCCCGGCTCTTTCCGAAAAAGATAAAGAAGACATAGCGTGGGGCATTCAGCACGGAATGGAATATCTTGCTCTTGCAGTATCTTTCGTCAAGACGGCACAGGATATTAAAGATGTAAGAAAATTAATTCAGAGTTACGGCGGCACGATGAAAGTTCTCGCGAAAATTGAAACCCGTCAGGCTGTCCAGAACATTGAAGAAATTGTCGAAGTCGTTGACGGCGTTATGGTGGCACGCGGAGATTTAGGAGTTGAAGTCGCTACGGAAGATGTGCCTCTGGTTCAGAAAAAAATTATCGAAATGTGCAGAGTCCGCGGCAAAGTCGTAATCGTTGCGACACAGATGCTTGACTCTATGATAAGAAATCCCAGACCTACACGAACGCTGTCCTTGACGGTACAGACGCTGTTATGCTGTCGGGCGAAACGGCATCGGGAAATTATCCTGTGCAGGCTGTTGCTACAATGCGAAAAATTGTTGACCGCGCAGAAAAAGAGCTGGGTCTGTGGGGCAATCACAAAAATAATGAACAAAATCCCGTTGAGCTTGAAGGCATTCCAGTGCCTGACGCTGTGAGCGGTGCAGCCGTTTTGATTGCAAAACAGATTAAAGCCCCCGCGATAATCTCTTTGAGCCGTAGCGGACTTACTGCGAAAATGATCAGCAAACACCGTCCCGAATGTCCGATTCTCGGTGTTACACCAAGCCAGCAGACTTGGCGCGAACTTGCCTTATGGTGGGGAGTTCAGCCCGTAAGATTATCTGAGATGTCAGATATTAATGTTGCCGCTCGTGAAGCTATCACAACGTGCGTTCATCAAAAACTTTTGCCGGAAGGTGAACTCGTTGTCATCACAGCAGGCGTTCCTGTAGGACGTCCGGGTTCAACAAATGTTGTCGAAGTTTTGACAACAGGAACGATTTTGCTTTCAGGCACTCCTCTTTCAACACGCAACGCTGTGGGCAAAGTCTGTATCGCACGAACACCGCAGGAAGCTATCGAAAAAGCTACACCAGGCTGTGTTCTTGTAGTCCGGCAGCTGAACGAAGATTATCGCCCTGTGCTTGATAAAGTCGGCGCGGTTTTGTTTGAGAGCGGTTTATTATTTTCCGAAGGCGGTGCGCTCGCGATGGATTACAATCTTCCGTGCATTGTCGGAGTTGCGGACGCGTTTTCAACTCTGATGGACGATGACACTGTTTCGATTGACGGAACACGCGGACTTGTCTATCGCGGAGTTGTGAGACTTGTAGTCTGATTAAAAAAACAGGGAGCAGGAACTGAAAAATTTTTTTTAATTCCTGATTTCCCGTTTCTAATAAAAAATGTGGATGAATATCAGAAGTCTGTTAGACATTGCGATTGTTTCATTTATAATTTACAGGATTCTTGTAACGCTCGTAGGAACACAGGCGATACAGCTTGTCAAAGGAGTTTTCTTTCTTACGCTCCTGTATGTTCTCGCGTGGCTGTGCGGATTCCGTCTGCTTTCGTATTTTCTTGGAAATTCACTGCTCGCGCTGAGTCTTGCTATTCCGATAGTCTTTCAGCCGGAACTCAGAAAAATGCTCGTTGAGATAGGGCGCGGACATTTTTATAAGCGTCAGATGTCGGCAGATGAAGCTGAAGTCAGAGTTAATCAGATTGCCAGTGCCTTACAGTATCTCAAGGCAAATAAAATCGGCGCACTGATTGTCCTTCAGCGAGGGGACGAACTGAGCAAATATACACAGACGGCGATTCACCTTAACGCAAAAATAACGGAGGAATTAATCGAGTCGATATTTTGGGTCAACAATCCTCTGCACGACGGCGCAATAGTCCTTGACCGCTACAAAATTATTTCAGCAGGCTGCTACCTTCCTCTTGCTGATGCTCCGGAAATTTCACGCTGGTACGGCACAAGACACAGAGCAGCACTCGGAGTTACTCAGGTTTCAGACGCTCTTGTCTTTATCGTGTCAGAGGAACGCGGAGAAATTTCATTGGCGGCTTCAGGAAGACTTGATAAAAATCTCAAGGATTTTCAGGTTGAAAAGTTGCTCATGCATTATTTTTCCGGCGGACAGGTCATTAAGGGCTGGAAGAGCCGACTGAACGAACTTAAAAAAATTTTCTGGGCAAATGCAGATATTTCAGATCCCGGCGGAATGGGAGGACTTGTAAATTGAAAAAGAAAAATCTTGATTTCGATAAAATTTTAAGCACACCGCTCGCCTTATGGTCAATTTCAATAATTCTCAGCGTCATAATGTGGGTGTATGTTACCGGCATGGAAGAAAGCGAATACATAACGCGCCAGTTCACCTGCCCGATTGAATATAGGGGGCTTGACCCTCAGATTATCATACGGGGCAGACTCTCTGAAGCTGACGTCGAAATACGCGGCTCTGAAAACGCCGTTATGAAACTCGATTACAATTCCGTAAAAGCTTATATAGATGCGCGAAACCTCGTAGCCGGAAAACGCTACACTG
>CAJODX010000013.1 GCA_905233295.1 uncultured Synergistales bacterium
TGCGAGGTGCAACAGCGTTTGTCGCTACCATTCCCGTTCCAGCATCGCCTTCAGGAGGACAGAGAGGAACTCCGGGTTTCAGATTTCCCGTTTCGTCAAGAAGAGCTGCACCTTCAGCCGTTAATTTCCCTGCGTCTTCACCTGCAATGAGGACTTTCGGAAAAATTTCGCGGAGTTTTAAAGGCTTTATCAACTCGTTGAATTTTTCTTCCATAGACGAGTCATAATCGAGTTTTTCTGAATCTATCGGGAACATTCCGGCAGCATCGCCTATGCCGATAACTTTTTCGCCCGTGAGTTTATAGTGAACATATGCAGCGAGCGTGAAGACCGAAGAAATATTTTTTACGTGAGGTTCGTTGTCCAAAATTCTCTGGTAAAGATGCGCGCATGTCCATCGGAGAGGAATGTTGAACTGAAATAAATCCGTGAGAGTGTCGGCGGCTTTTGTCGTATTTGTGTTGCGCCATGTCTGAAATTTTGCGAGCTGTCTGTCATTTTTATCGAGAGCAATATATCCGTGCATCATCGCGCTGATTCCTATTGCACCGAACGTTGAAGGTGTTACACCAAATTTTTTTTCAACGTCTTTCCTGAGCGATGAGTAACATGAACGCAATCCGACTTCAACATCTTCAAGGTCATAAGTCCATACGCCGTCAACGAGTTTATTTTCCCAGTCGTGAATCCCTGAAGCTAAAACGTTACCTTCACAGTCAACGAGAACGCCTTTGATTCGCGTTGAGCCAAACTCGATTCCCAGTGCCGTATTGCCGTGAAGAATTAAATTTTTTGCGTCCATGATTTACGCCTTGCCCTTCAAAATTTCATTGGCAACCTGTTCGGCTGAAATTCCCATTTCCGCACGCACCTGATCGGACGTTCCTGAAGCTCCGTAACGCGTAACGCCGAGAGTTTTGAAATTCGGGAGTAAAATCCCGCGCCGTGTAGCTTCAAGAGCCATAATCGCGCCCATTCCTGTTTCAACGTTGTGATCTTCGAGCGTGATGACAGAGTTTGTTTTCACAGCTTCCTGTATCGCGTTAATATCAGGCTCAAGAGGACATGACACACCGTAAACGGAAATTTTCAGATTATTTTCGCGCTCAAGGATTTCCGCGGCATTGAGAGCTATCTGCGCGGTGTAGCCGAGTGCAAAAATCGCGCCGTCTTTGCCTTCACGAAGTTTATCAGCTTTGCCGTATTCAAATTTGTAAGTTCCGGAATAATTTTCGAGAGCGTCAATCTTGCTACGTCCGACAGCGAGGCAGATGTCGCCGGGAGTCTTTAACATCCAGCGTGTTGCTCTGTCAGTCTGATTCGGATCAACAGGCACAACGAGTTTCCAGTTGAACATGTTGCGGATTAATCCAACGTAGTCAATGCACTGGTGAGTTTTTCCGTCTTCACCGACATCAAGTCCGACATGGGTCAAAACGGTTTTGTTCCCTGCGTGGTTGATGTCATTGAGACGCTGCTGGTTGTAAACTTCATCGATGCCGAAAACTCCGAACTCAGCCCAAAGGGAAACGACACCGGCAACGCTCGCCGCACCTGATGCAGTGGCTACGGAATGTTCCTGAATGCCGCACTGAATGAAATTTTCGGGGCATTCGTCGCGGAATTTTCCTGTCATTACGGAAGGATTTAAATCGCAGTCGAAAACTAAAATCGGAGTCCGTCCGGGAACTTTGTAATTTAATTTTCCGACATCGGCAAGAGCTTTTCCGAACGCGCCGCGGTTGTCAGAAACTTTTTTGCCTTCGTATTCAAAAGGTTTTCCAGTGTCGATGTTCGGTGTCGGCGGAAAATCAATTTTTCTTCCTTTGTAGACTGGAGGATTTTTTCTGCGTTCGAGTGCGCGTGTTAGGGTGTCAGGGTCTTCGCCAAGATGTTTAACGATTTCATTGTAAGCGTCAGCAGGAACGGCTTTTCCGTGATAATCCGCTTTGCCTTCCATGATTAAACCGTCTTTGCCCATCACTGTATGGCATAAAAGGACAGTCGGCTTTCCATTTGAACCGGCGTTTTTGAGTGCATCGTAAAGTTCCGTGAAAGAATTTCCGTCGCATTCAACAGTTTCCCAGCCGTCAGCTTCCCAAATTTCTTTTATGTTGCACGGCATTATCTTTTTACGTTCGCCGGAAAGCTGGATTTCGTTCCAGTCGATTAACGCTGTAACGCCCGTGAGATTTTCCTTCACAGCCATTCGCCGTGCCTCTGCAATCTGTCCTTTTGTCTGACCTCCGTCTCCCATTAAGACATAGACGCGACCTTTATGACCGTTTGCGCGTTGTGCGAGGGCAAAGCCGACCCCGGCTGAAAGTCCCTGTCCTAAATTTCCCGACCCCCAGTCAATGCCGGGGACTTCGCGTGTAATGTGTCCCTGAAAGGCGCTGCTACAGTTTCTGAAATGAGCCATCGCCTCTTCGCGTTCAATGAAGCCCCATTCAGCAAGAGCCGCATAAACTCCGGCTGATGTATGACCGTGTGAAATGATAACGTAATCGCGTTTGATTTCGTTGCAGTTTTCCGGCGTTAAATCCGCAACACCATAGACGGTAAGGAACATTTCCATACTTGAAAACGCTCCTGCGGGGTGTCCGCTTTTTGCCGCGTTTACCATGGTCAAGGCAGATACTCTTGCACGTTTTGCCGCGGCTTTGAGTGCATCAAGATTTTCATCGGTTAAATGATCCGCAATGAATTTATTAAGCTTGGGTAAAGACATAAAAATTTTCACCGCTCTCCTAAAAAATTTTTGAAATTGATTTTGTATGTGATGCATAAATTTTAGCTTAGAAATTCAGCAAACGCTACAAAAATTTTTTGCAAAAAAAAGAACCTCTGAAAAAAATTCAGAGATTCTCTTATCACAAAGCCGGCGCAAAAATTTCAGCTTTTATCATTTTGTTAATCTGAAACTGAAGACAGATATATCCAAGAAAAAATAACGCAACGTCCGAAGACGATATGACTTTAAAAACAGCTTCGTCATTGCAGTTTTTTGCAGCGTATTCATTCAGAATTTTTTTTATGCTGAAACACATCCAGACAGCTCCTGCCCATATGACAAGATACGCTACACCTGAAAAATCCGCGGCGTTTTCAGAAATCTCAGAATCTTCGGGAGAAACGAAAAACAGCAGCACCCACCCGATAACATAAACAGCTAAGCCGACATCAGGAAATTTCATTCCGTCAACAAGCCCGCTGATATTTTTACGCCTCGAAAAATACCAATAAAGTCCATAAATTCCGAAAGTGAAAATTGAAATGAGAATGATGAAAAGTTCGGAAGTGTATTTCATTTGCGGAAGATCTTTTCGTGAGATTTTTTTTCTTTTTTGTAACGGTCTGTCTTCGTATTCAATGAAACTGCCGCAGTACGGACAGTGTTCTTCATCGCCTTTTAACGGAGCGCCGCAGGTTTTGCAGTTTAACGGCATATTTTTTCATCGTCCTTTTGGGTAAATTTCTGAATTTTTGAGATTCTAACACAAAAAATCCGAGTGCGCTGTTAATTTGCAATGAAAGATTTTAGATATTATAATTTTTCTGTTTAATTTAAGAATTAAAAAAATAGATTAAGAGATTAACAGATATGCCTGACGAATTTATAATCACTGATGTACAAGATATAGCAGCTGAAGCTTTGCCGCCTAGCAATCTGACTGACCCGGAAGCTGAAGCAAATTCAAATAAACATTCAACGCCTGAGTTTCTCGCGCTCAAATCCACATTCGTTCCGAGCCGCGGCGATATGGGCGGAGGTTTCTGCGTTATCATCGAAGGTAAATCCGGCAAAACGGTTTTTCAGGTTTTGTGGGTAGCTAAGCCTTACGCCACAGGAGTTATGATTGAACCGTCAAAAGACTGGCGAACTTTCATAAAACGTCTTCCGCAGATGGGACCTCTCGACAAAGACTGGGGCGAAAAATTTCAGGAGCAGCTGAAAGATATTCTGAATGTTCAGGAAAAAAGAAGATTATATGAAAATTACACGAAAATGAAGCTCCGTCAGCTTGAAAGCATAATCCGAAGAAGCTTTGAATCTACTTCGCAGTGTGTTTTCAGTTCCGTTACTGACGCTGAACCTGTTGAACGCATAGAGCTTGAACGTGCAAAAGTCATAAAGCCTCTGCCGCCGTCCGCTGAAGAAGTTGCACGGAAAAAACGCGAACAGGAAGCAAAAGAAAGATCCGAACAGGAAGAACAGGATCGTGAAGAAGCCAAAAAAGAAGGAGTTTTTGAAGGCACTCTCATAATGTGTACGCCTGTCCTTGACCCGGTGAGAGGCAAAGCATCATCATCTTTAGTCCCCGGCGATATTATCGAAGTCGGAATTGAAGGCGAAGGCACCAGCGCACTGATAAAAAAATATCTTGAAGAAAATAACATTACGCCTGTTTTTCCGATTGAAGAAATAAAAGACACGGGCGGCAAAAAATTTCTTTACGTAAGAATCAGTGAGGAAGTCCGCGGCGTTGTAACGATAACAAAAGACATTAAAATCAAAACGAAAAATTCTGATGTAAAAGAGACAAGTCCTGCACATTTATCAATTTTCGGAGATATATTTTTCTTCGGTGTGCTGGGAATGTCTTTAATAATTTTATTGCTGGTGCTCCGCTATTTTTTCATTAACTGAAAAATTAAATTTTCGACATCAGTTCCCAGATTATCAACTCAAATCCCTGCCAGCCTTCAGCTTTTCCCGTCTTCTCAAGAAATGAAAGTCTGGCAGCTTTTGCCATGAAAATTTTGATTTTTTCAGAACCGAAATTTTTCAGAGCGAGACGCGCCTTTTTAGCAGCGTAGTTTTTCGTGCCGAGGGTCTTCAGCACTTCATCAGAAAAATTCATGCTGAAACACGAAATCATCAGCGCAGGTCTTAACCTGTTGGCGATTGCCGTAAGCGTCGGAAGAATCGAATCATCTCCGCGAAGATATTTCAAAGCCCTCGAAACATTTGAAGGATTGTTTTCACATACTCCGTCAAGGAACATTAACTGCGAACTTCCGCCCTCATCGAAAGAGACAGCCCTGACATCTTCGAGATTAACCTCGCGCCCTTCGGAATAAAGCGCGAGTTTTTTTATTTCCGAACGTAACTCTTCCTGAGATTCAATGCTGTCTGCGAGAAGCTGAGCAGCATCAGATGAAAGTTTAAATTTTGATTCTTTCGCAAGCGCAACGAGCCATTTCGGACGCTCCCACGGCGGAATCTGCGCTTCAGGTTTTATGATCTCGATTTTATTTTTAACGGACTTGAGATTTTTTGTGTCTGAATTGAAAATCAAAATTAAAAAACAGTCGGCGTTTTCATCTTCAGCTAAATTTGAAAGAGATTCCGGAAATTCACCGAGAGTTTCGGCGTTTTCGATAACGATTGTTTCACGCTGAACGAAAAGTCCGGGAGTTAAAACGTTTTCAAAAAGGCTGTTCCACGTTCCGAATTTTTGAGCGTCATAGCGACCATTCAAAGGCAAATTTTTTTCAGCTGAAAATTTTAATTTTTCGTTTAACTGCCTTCGCTGAGATTCTGAATTTTCTATTGCTATGATGTGCGGCATGACGTTTTATTTTTTGCGGATTAACTGTCTCACTTGTTTTCTTATGTAGCCGATTAAATACAGACTCCCGCAGATTAAAACGGCTTCGTTGCCGTCGTTTAAAGCTTTTTTTACAGCGTCCAGAGGCTCTGAAAACGCATCGGGAACATTTCGCCATTCAAAATCTTTTGCGGCGTTTAATAATTCGTCAGTTTTCAATGCTCTTGACATTCCCGGAACTGTCGAAGCGTAAAACGCCGGATTTAATTCTTTATTTATTAACTCAAGACAGCCGATGTAATTTTTATCGCGCATCGCAGCATATACAACGCCGATTTTCAAATCTTTCCACAGAGTTTTTACGCTTTCGCATAAATTTTTTACGCCGTCAAAATTATGTCCGCCGTCAAGAATTATTAAAGGTTCACGCGAAATTATTTCAAGCCGTCCGAACCATTCAGCTTTTTTCATGCCTTCACGGATTGAAATTTCAGAAATTTTCGGGAAAAGATTTTTTATTTCAGATATCGCAAGAAGACTCAAAGCAGCGTTTTTTATCTGATAATCCCCGATTAATTTTGTCTGAACGTTTTTTAATTCGAGGTCAGGCGCAAGAAAATCAAAAAAATTTCCATCGGGCGAAATTTTTACGTTTTTTATTTCAGTTTCTTCCGTTAAAACGTGCGGCAGGGCTTCACGTTCTGCGCAAAAATTTTTGAACATGGGGACTAAAGATTCATCAACGCCCGAAAAACATGCCGGAACATTTTTTTTCACGACCGCGAATTTTTCGCCGGCAATATTTTCAAGCAGAGGTCCGAGATATTCCATATGATCCATCGAGATTGACGCAATAACAGAACAAACCGTGTTATCCATAACGTTGGTAGCATCGAATTTTCCACCGAGTCCGGCTTCGATAACTCCGACATCAATTTTATTTTCACGGGCAAGCCAGAACGCGCAAGCCGTTACAAGTTCAAAATACGAAGGCAGCTCTTCATCGTGAGCAATAAATTTTATGATTTCTTCCGCAGCGGCTGTCCATTCGTCAGCACTCAAAGCTTCGCCGTTGACAGTGAAACGTTCGCCCGGACTTTCGAGATGAGGACTTAAATAAAATCCCGTTTTATATCCTGACGCACGAAAAACTGAAGAAATAAAAGCACCTGTTGAGCCTTTGCCGTTTGTGCCTACAATGTGAACGGATTTGAAAGAATTTTGAGGATTTCCGAGCCGCGCTAACAATTTTTCGATTCGTTCAAGTCCGGGAATGATTTTATTATTTGAATGAGCATATAAGATTTTTTCAAAATCATCGAAAGTTTTCATAATTAAAAATTAAAAATTCAAAAAAAATCAAGGAGCCGAAATTTATTAAATTTCAAACTCCTGAATATTAAATGTTAAGCAGTTTATTTTGCCGGAGGAAAAGAAAAACTACCTTTGAAACCAAGTTTCTGCATTGCCTGTACAACGTTTTCAGCGGCTTTTTTGTCAGTTCCGCCCTGCACCCAGACTTTAAAATGTTTTGACGCAGGATTTGAATAAACCGTAGCATTGTAGCCGGCTTTTTTAATTTTGTTCGCCGCGTCCTGCGCACCCGCCTTTGTAGTGTATGCACCGACCTGAACGCGCCATTGTTTCGGATTCACTGATGAATTTCCGCTCTGAGTTTTCGCCTGCGTCTGAGTTTTCGCCGTACCTGCCGGAGTTGATTTTGAAGTTTGCGTTTTAGACGCAGGAGTTTGCTTTTTCGTTACAGTCTGAGCAGATGCCGGAGTTTTTTTAGGCAGAGGCTGTGTCTGTACAGCAACGGCAAGCGCGAATAAATCCTCTTCTTCATTTTTCGTCTCAGCTTTTGCTTCAATGTCCGAAGATACAGGGTCAGGAACTTTCGCGGCGGCTTCATTTTCAAGTCTGCTGCGTTCAAGTTCAGCGATTATGGCAGGAGCTTCAGCATACGCCCTCGTTGTTGCAATGCCGGGAGAAGTTTTAAGACCGTTCAGAAAAAACTGACGCCCCGCAATGACAAGCAACAAAACACCAAAAACTCCGACAATCGGAAGGATAATATCTCCGAATGACGGTAGAACTCCGCGCTTTTTAAGTCCTCGCCTTACCGTCGGCGAAGATCTTCGCGGGCTGAAATCAGTTTTTGCGGTTCTTTCTGTAGATTGCAGGCTGGTCATATAATTTCCTCTGAGAAGCAGGGAATGCGCCCTCGTTAGTCGGGGTCGTTAAATTTGCCTCCTGAAGTCCCTGTTTCGCCATGTCTCTGTTTTTATTGAAAATATCATAAATCGTGCCGCCCGGTCTTGAATACTGTCCCTGTGGCTGCTGAGACTGTGCAGGCTGCACCGGTTGCTGCGGTACGGGAGGCTCTTTGGTTTTTATTGGTCTTACTGCTGTCTTCGGAAGATTCTGCATAGCGTCCTCAGGGAACGTTGCAATCAGCGTTACGTGAACTTTTTCGCCAAGATTTTCGTCGATGACGTGTCCCCAGATGACCTGAGCGTCAATGTCTGCGGTTTCTTCGATAATCGCCGCGGCATCTGACATTTCCGTCAGAAGAATTTCCGGACCTGTCGTTACATTCAGCAAAATTCCTTTTGCGCCCGTAACCGGGAATGTCATTAACGGCGATGTGATTGCGTTCTGAGCAGCTTTCTTTGCTCAGTCCTCGCCTTCGCCCTCGCCCATTCCCATGATGGCTGTGCCGGCTCCTGTCAAGACAGCTTTTATATCCGCGAAGTCAAGATTGATGAAACCGGATTTTGTGATTAAGTCTGTAACTCCCTGTACTGCCTGACGAAGAACTTCATCGACTTTTTTGTAAGCGTCAACGATTTTCAATTTTGAGCCGTTGTCAATCTGAAGCAGTTTATCATTTTCAACGACCAAAAGGGCATCGACATTCTTTTTCAGAATTTCAATGCCTTCTTCAGCTGTACGCATGCGTTTGTTCATTTCAAAGCCGAAAGGTTTCGTTACGACACCGACAACAAGAACGCCCATGTCCCGAGCAGCTTCAGCAATAACGGGAGCCGCGCCTGTGCCTGTGCCGCCGCCCATGCCTGCTGTAACAAAAAGCATGTCCGTGCCGGTGATATATTCTTTGATTTTGTCAATACTCTCTTTAGCCGCGTTCGTACCTACCTGAGGGTTTGCCCCTGCGCCAAGACCGCGTGTTAAAGTTTCGCCTAAAATAATTTTATTGGGAGCTAAATTCTGGTCTAATGCTCTTGCGTCAGTGTTGGCTGCCACGAAATCAACGCCCTGAACGCTGGATTCTATGATGTGATTGAGCGCGTTTCCGCCGCCGCCGCCCACACCAAAGACCACTATTTTCTCATTCTGGCGTACGCTGCTGTTCGTGAGCGTGAATAACTGATCCTGATTCATATTAAAAAATCCTCTCCTCCATGCGAAATTTTATTTTATTTTCGCTATGTTGACAAGTTGCTAAAATAATTTCTTGAATCTGTCCGTAAGTCTGCGCATAAGTTCGCCTACATTTTCGCGGTGCGAATCTTCTTCATCGTAATATTCTTCGTCGTATTCGTCTTCTATTTCAGTGCCGCCGTCGTAATCGTTTTCATCGTAATCATTTTCGCGGTCGCGTTCTCTGTCTCTGCGTTCGGCACGATCTTTTTCCTGACGCGCCCGTTTTTCAGAATCTTTTGACAGACCGGGCAAAAGCTGATCCGACTCCATGAAAAGATACGGATCTTTCTCAGTCAAAATCTGATATTTCAAAATTCCGGCAGCACTCACGTAAGACGCGTTATCAAGTCCGTAAGGCATTTTATAGACAGGTTCAACGACTTTACGGACGGGCATTTGCAGTATATCTTCAAGCATCATTTCTATTCCCGGTGTTTCAGATACTCCGCCGGATAAAATTATGCCGCCCGGAAAATGCTGCGGTGTTGCTTCGGCAAGGGCGTTGCGGACGTATTCGCCGAAAAGTTCCTCGACACGCGCCACAATAGCCTGAGAGGCTAAATCCGCATCAATTCCCTCGCGCCTTAAATCTTCCGAATTTGTCGTGAAAATTCTTTTTTTCAGATGTTCGGCTTCACCGTAAGGAATATGGAGAACCGTTGCGATGTCGCTCCTGATGTGATCGCCGCCTATCGGAATGCTCAAAACTCTGTAAGCTCTTCCGCCGCGGTATAAAACGATTCCTGTTGTGCCGCCGCCGATACAGATTGAAATACAGCCGGCGCGCATTTCCTCTTCATAGACTGCACCGAGCGATGAAGCCAAAGGTTTCAGGACGAGTCCTTTAACTTCAAGCCCCGAAGTCTGAACACAGTTCACAACATTTTGAACATAGGTCATCGGCACTGCCACAGTCTGAAGCCACATATCAAGCTGATTGCCGTTCATGTTTAAAGGCTCGTCAACAGCTCTTCCGTCAAGTTCGTAATTTGTGGGGATCATATGAAGCGAATACATGTTGCTGCGAAGTGCTAAATTATCTCTTGCTCTGTCAATAACGCGATTTAAATCTCCTGTCTCAACGGCTTTCGAGTCTCTGCCGCCAAGCGTAACCATTCCGTGAGTGGCTTCGCTTTGAACGTCCATTGCATTAAATGCCACGACAACACTGCTAAGCCGTTTGGGAGAAATTCCTGTTATGCTCTGAGCTTCCTGAAAGGCTTTCGTAACGGACTGCCGGGCATCCTGAAGACTCACGATGATACCTTTTGAAATTCCTTTTGAAGGTGCGTTGCCAAAACCTATAACGTGTATGGAATCGGGATAGCGGGGATTTCTCTCCGCCACAATCATCGTAGTTTTCGTTGTTCCCATACTGAGCCCTACAAGAAGGCTGTCTGACTTTCCCGGCATCTCTTTACATCTCTTTCCTTAAAAATTTCGCAATTTAAAAATTGAATTTTACACCCATGTTTCATTTTTTTCCGTTTAATTTTTCAGATTGACATTATAACCTATCTATAACTCGCGCAATAATATTTTACCCTCATAAGTCGCATCAATAAGGTGGCTGCCGCCCTCTCTGATTAATTTTGCGAAAATATCATCAACAGTCTGTCCAACGTCTTGTCCCGGATATTTATCAGGCTGGAGATGAAGTTCAAAATTTTGCGAACCGTTTGAAATTTTCAGAACAAACAAATTCATTCCGGCACGGCTTTCAAAAGAAATTTCGTTTGCTGAGTTAAACCATTTGAAAGTGTCAAATTCGTATAAAAATCCCGCTATCGTTTCAACAGGCAGAGGAGATTTGAAAACACCGCTGAAAGGAATTTGAACTGCATTTTCATTTTCGTTTCCTTTTTCGGAAAAACTCCATACGGGACCATCTATTCCGTCATCGTTTTTTGTTCCGTTTTCGTAGAGCCACATTCTGCCGTCCCGTGATATGCTCCAGATATTTCCGCGCCAGTTGACTTTTACCCAGACGTTAAGCCATTCGATTTTAGTTTTGAAACGCCCGAAACTTTCCATGTGAGTTTCAACTCTTACGGGCATGTCGCGTTCAAGAAATTCTTTCAGTCCCTCTGCATCGCTGAGAAGATAAGGCCAGAATCTCAGACATCTCCGGGGAAAAATTTCCCAGAGTCTTTGTTCGATTACGCTCGACTGCGCTTCAATTTCGTAGCCTTTCAAGGCAAACCAGAACTCATAGTCATACATATAAAAACAAAATCCGACGAGAAACGCAATAAGATAAAGTCTCGAACGGAGACGATTCCAGTTGATTTTCTTTTTCTTTTTTCGCGCAGCCACGGCAATTCACTTACATCAAAGAACACGGGGCAAAAATTTTTATCTCCGGCTCAAGTTTTATTCCTGTTTTTTCGTAAACTCTTCCGGCGCAAATTTCAATGAGGCGTATAACGTCATCGGCGGTTGCATTTCCGCGATTCAAAATGAAATTTGCGTGAACATCAGAGACAACAGCATCACCGGCACTTAAATTTTTACAGCCGCATTCGTCAAGCAATTTTCCCGCAGAGTTTCCCTCAGGATTTTTGAACGTGCAGCCTGCGTTATGTGTATGAAGACCGTGAGGCTGACTTCCGCGCCTTAGCAAATAACTTTCAAGCACGTCTTTGTCTTTGGGCTTTGCCTGTCTGAAAGTCATTCTGGCATTAACGATGATTCTTTTTCCGTCCGCGAGCGAACATTTTCTGTAACCGTAATCGAGTTCGTTGTTGTTCCACATTTTTACTTCGCCGTTAGCTTCGACAGCGAGAACGTGATCGACAAGTTCACAGACTCCTCTGCCACCTGCACCAGCATTACCGTATAATGCTCCGCCGAGAGTTCCGGGGATTCCCGCGGCAAATTCCATTCCTGCTAAATCTTTTTCGCGGAGTTCTTTCATTAACATCGGGAGTTTGAAGCCTGCATCAACATCGACCGTTAAATTTGTGCGCCATTCGATTGATTTCAGATTTTCAGTTGAGATTACAACGCCGTGAACAAGTCCGTTGGGAAATAAAACATTACTGCCTCCGCCGAGAATGTAAAAAGGAATTTTTCGGGAAACTACGAACGCGAAAAGATTTTTCATATCTTCGATTGAAGACGGAGCTGTGAAAACCTCCGCCTCTCCTCCGACACGCAGAGTACATAACGGAGACAAAGACTTGCGTTCCGTAAAATCCAAATGCGGTAAAGCTGAATGTAATTCTTCAATTAACATAACTTGCTTCCAAAATTTAAATTTTTATATTTCATTAAATCACGTTTACTCTATGAAGAGAGCAACAGCGCATGTTATATTATCACAAAATTAATTTCATGGAGTGATAAATTTTGAAATTCATTCAGGAAAGCTGTGAAAAATTTTCAGAACTTCTGGCGGCAAAAGTTTCAACACCCGGCGGCGGAGGTGCGGCGGCTCTCACAGGAGCATTAAGCGCTGCGTTATGTTCAATGGTCGGAAATTTTACTCTCGGCAAAAAAAAATACGCCGATGTTGAAGATGATATAAAAATTATTTTGGACAAAGCAGAAAAACTCAGATTAAGATTTCTTGAACTTGTTGACGAAGACGCGCAAGCCTTTGAACCTCTTTCGCAAGCCTACGCCATAGCAAAAGATAATCCTGAACGCGATAAAATTTTGGAACAGGCTCTGCTCAACGCCTGCAAAGCTCCTCTGAAAATGCTTGAACAATGCGCCGAGGTTATAAAATTACTTGAAGAAATGTTCGCGAAAGGAAGCAGACTTTTAATTTCCGATGTCGGCTGCGGGGCTTCTCTTTGTAATGCTGCGATGGAAAGCGCGGCTCTGAATATTTTTGTGAATACTTCATTGTTGAAAGACAGAAATAACGCCGCGGAACTCGAAGCTCAAACAGATAAAATTCTGAATGAATACAGCCCGCGGGCTTCTGAAATTGTTAAAAACGTGAGTGAAATTATGAGGAGATCTCATTTTATAATTCATTAAGATAAATGTTTTTGTAATCAATGTCATTAAGTTAAGAATTTGAAGTTATATACAAGAGAGAAAAAAAGGCATATTCAAATTGACTCTACTGAACTTGCAATCTAAAATTAATTAAATGCAAATTTTTTCAGGAGGTAATTTTTAATGCGCAAAGTTTTATTGGCTCTTTTTGTTCTTTCACTGTTCGCTTCAATGTCGTTTGCTGACGAGGCAAAAAAATTTGAAAGCAAATACATGGACGTTGAACTCACGGACAACGCAATCAATCTCTACG
>CAJODX010000014.1 GCA_905233295.1 uncultured Synergistales bacterium
TATTATAATTTTTGGAAAAATTTTTCGGGAGAATTTTTGTAAAAATGCTGCGAAGATTAATGCTTTTAGCTTTGATAATTTTTTTATTTACTGAATGGGGACCGCTCACTGACGAACGCGCAAAATATGGAATCGCTGCAGGAGATCCTTTCGTAAGAGAAATCGTTCTGACTTTTGATGACGGACCGCGCGAACATGGAATGCAGGAACTCAACGCCGCTCTTACTCAAAACGGCGTACACGGAACTTTTTTTCTTGTCGGAAAATTCGCTGACAGATACGGCAAAATCACTTTAATGCTGAACAACGCCGGACATGAACTCGAAAATCATTCTTTTACGCACCCGAGATTATACAGGTTATGGGTCGAAAAAATTATGCGTGAAGCTGAACGTTGCGACGAGGTTTTTGAAAGTCTTAACATTCGCAAAACGAGATTTCTGCGTCCGCCCGGAGGCGGCTTCAATATGAAAATTTTTAACGCAATGCGGCGTATGAACAAAAAACTCGGTCTTTGGAGTCTTAACACTGCGGATTATACCGGAAGACCCAAAGAAGAAATTGTCAGGCTCGTATTGAGCAGCGTAAAGCCCGGCGATGTCATGTTAATGCACTCAGGAACGCCGAACACTGTTGAAGCTTTGCCTGAAATCATTACGAAACTTAAAGAACGAGGATTTACCTTTGTAAGACTTGAAGAGTTGTATTCACGCGGAAAAATTTAATATTGAGGAGCAGAAATTTTCCTGACTCCTCAAAAATTTTTATTTATGCGAAAAATTCTTTTGCAATGAACAAAATCGAAAGGAAATACATCAAAGCCGAAATATCTTTGACTTTTCCAGTCAAAAGTTTTATCACAACGTAAGAAACGATAGCAAATTCAATTCCTACCGCAATGCTGTACGCTAAAGGCATCATAAAGAAACCGAGCAGTGAAGGTATAAGCTCTGTCATGTCATCGTAATTTATATCGCGGAGACTCATCATCATGTAAATTCCAACGATTATCAACGCAGGCGCTGTTGCATAGCCCGGCACCATTCCGACAACAGGTGTGAAGAAAATCGCTCCGACAAACAGTGCAGCAACCGTCAAAGCCGTAAGTCCAGTGCGTCCGCCCTGAGCAACACCCGAAGAACTTTCAACGTAAGATGTTACTGTTGATGTTCCCATCGCAGCACCAGCCATCGTTGCGATAGCGTCTGCCATTAAAGCTCCCTTGGCTCTCGGAAGATTTCCTTTTGAATCAAGAAGTCCGCTCCTGTTGCAAACTCCGACAAGAGTTCCGAGCGTATCGAAAAAGTCAACAAAGAAAAATGTAAAGACTATTCCCCAAAATTCAGGCGATTTAATCAGCGAAAAGTCAAGCTGTCCTACAAGAGGCATTATTGAAGGCGGCTGTGATACGAAAGTTTCAGGGACTTTCACGAGTCCGAGTGCAGCTGCAGCAGCCGTAATGACAATAATTCCGATTAAGAGTGCGCCTTTTACATTCAGTGCCGTCAGCACAGACATTATGAACAAACCTGCGAGCGACAGCATCATCGGAACATTGTTTTTAATGCTTCCAAGTCCAAGCAATGTCGCGTCGTTGTTGACGACAATACCTGCGCTCTGAAGTCCTATGAATGCTATGAACAGACCTATGCCGGCTGAAATTCCGATTTTTAATGATTTCGGGATTGAGTTCATAACGGCTTCACGGATACTCGTGAGGGTCAGGACTGCAAAGATTGCGCCTTCAATGAAAATCGCCGCGAGTGCCATCTGCCACGTTACAGGGGCACCGTTAATCTTCATCGTGAGGACAACTCCGAATGCAAAGAACGCGTTCAAGCCCATTCCGGGAGCGAGTGCGATCGGATAATTTGCCAGAGCCGCCATTAAAAACGTTCCAAGCGCGGACGCAAGGCACGTAACGACAACGAGAGCGTTGAAATCCATTCCCGTCTGACTCAGGATATTGGGGTTGACGAAAATAATATACGACATTGTTACGAAAGTCGTAATGCCCGCGAGAATTTCGGTTGTAACGCTGCTGCCGGTCTCGCGGATTTTGAATAATGACATTTTATATCACTCTCCAAATAAAAAATAAAAACGGGTTTTATTTAACACCGCAAAAAATATTATATATTAAATTAAAGCGCGAAAAAAATTCCTGCGGCAAATCCTGAGATTATCACAGCTGCAGTGTCTTTGAAGTTCCACGCAAGAGGTTTGCGTCGGGTTCTCCCTTTTCCGCCTTCATAGCCTCGGGCTTCCATGGCAACAGCTATCTCGTCAGCACGCCGGAAAATTATTATGAACAGCGGAATTAAAACGGGAAAAAATGCCGTAACACGCTGAAATAAATTTCCCTGATCCAGTCTTGCACCGCGTGAAAGTTGCGCCCTCATAATTTTATCCGTTTCCTGCATTAAAAGCGGAATAAATCTCAATGCCATTCCAATCATCATTGAGCATTCGTGAGCAGGAAAGCCGAATGATTCAAAAGGACCTAAGAGCGCATCAAGCCCATCGGCAAGTTCAAGAGGTGCGGTCGTCAAAGGCAACATTATCGCGAACATCATCAGGACAATGAGCCGCGCTGATGTGAACACTGCTCTGTATGACGCTGTCAAAATATCGCCGCTGAAATATGCCGCCGCAAGATTGAAAATAAACGTGAAAGCAACAAGAAAAAATACAGGACGTGCAGCACGGAGCAAAATTTTCCATGAAATTTTCGATAAAAAGACAACAGCGCACAATGCCGCGAGCCAAAACGAAAGCTGAAAAAAATCTTTCGCAGGAAACACAGCCGTTATGATAAAAATCAGCGAAAATAATTTTGCCCTCGGATCGAGTTTATGAATAACCGAACCTGTCGGCACATATTGACCTAAATTTATATTTGAGAGAAACATTTCACAAAATCCTGAAAGTCATATAATAACGGAAAATTTTTGTTTATTTTCCTGATTTCCGCAGACATTCTCAACACGTCCGGCAAAGCTTCCGGCTCAATAAAATTCATTATCTCTTCAAGGACTTCAAAAGGCGCACCTTCCCTGACCGTTTCGCCGTTACGCAAAATTAAAATTCTGTCGCTGTATTTCAAAGCGGTGTCGAGATCGTGAGTTATCGTTATGACCGTTTTTCCTGAATCACGGAGCTGTCCGAGCATTGCGAGAATTTTTTTCTGATATGAAGCGTCAAGACCTGCCAGAGGTTCATCGAGAACGACGCATTCAGGTTTTGTCGCCAGCACTGACGCGATTGCAACGAGACGGCGTTCACCTCCTGAGAGTGCAAGAGGATTTCTTTCCAGAAAATTTTTATCAAGACCGGCGCATTCAAGACCGTATAAAACCGCGTCTTCGAGTTCCTGCATTTTAAATCCCGCGTTTTTCGGAGCAAAAGCGATTTCTTCTCTGACAGTCGCTGAAAAAAGCTGATCTTCCGGGTGCTGAAACACAAGCCCGACTCTTTGACGCAGCCTGTGAACTTCTTCGCCTTTCTGCGGAAGTTTTTCGCCGTCAAAAAAAATTTCGCCGCTCTGAATTTTATATAACGCGTTGAGATGTTGAACGAGAGTGGATTTTCCGCTCCCTGTGTGTCCGATTATCGAGAGCCATTGTCCCGAAAAAATTTCTGCGCTGAGATTTTTTAGTGCGAAAATTTTTTCATCATATCCGAACGAAAGATTTTTAATTTTAAATTTTTTTTCATATTCATTTTCCTGCTCTGAATATGAAATTGTCGAAGGCGCGGAAAAATTTGCAAAATCGTTGGGAAAATTTATTTTTTTTTCGTCAAGAATTTTTTTTATTTTGAACTCGTCCGGAAGTTCAAAGCCGAGTTCTTCAGCTTTGCCCCAAAATTCTGAAGTCGTGCCGCTCCAGATTATGCCGCCTTTTGATAAGACTAAAACGCGGTCAAAGTCATCAAAATTTTCGGCTTCAATCTGATGTGTAATTTGAAGAATCGTCATTCCTTCGCTGTGAATGCGTCGTAAAATTTTTTCAACTCTCAGTCTGCTTTTAGGGTCAAGCATCGCCGTAGGTTCATCGAGAATTAAACATTCAACATCAGCCGCCAGCGCACCGGCGAGTGCAACTCTCTGTTTTTCGCCGCCTGACAATGCCGCAACGGAAGAATCTTTTTTGTGAAGAAGATCCGCAGCTGCCAGAGCCGTATCGACCCTGCGCTGAATTTCTTCGGAAGGAAGCCCCTGATTTTCGGGAGCAAAAGCTATATCATCTTCAACCATTGCCGCAACAATTTGATTTTCAGGATCTTGAAAAACCATTCCGATTTTGCTGCGAAGGTCGCGGAATTTCATTTTGTTAATGTCAACGCCTTCAATCAGACACGAGCCTTCATCAGGTTCAGCAAGACCGCCGAGAATTTTCGTGAGCGTTGATTTTCCTGAGCCGTTATGACCGAGTATCGCTATGCGTTCACCTTTGTCAACAAAAAACGAGACGGAATTTAATGCCCGTCCCGTGAGTTTTTCGTTGTAAGAGAACGAAACAGAGCGAACTTCCAAAAACGGCAAATTATTTCTGTTCTTCTGTCTGCTGTTCACGTTCAACAAGTTCAATCACTGCCATAGGTGAGCCATCGCCTTTTCTTGCGCCGAGCTTCACTATTCTTGTGTAACCGCCCTTCTCGAAAGATTTATATTTCGGGGCGATTTCCTGAAATAATTTCGTTGCTGCCTCTTTGTGCGGCATTTTCGAGAACACTACGCGAATGTCATGGACACTGCCGCCTTTTGCACGGGTGATTAATTTTTCAGCTACACGGCGAAGTTCTTTTGCGCGCGTAACGGTTGTTGTGATGCTACCGTTAAGGAAAAGACTTGCCGCCATATTGCCGAGCATTAATCTTCTGTGGCTGCCGTAGCGTCCGAGTGTTCTGTGGTCAACATGATGTCTCAATTAAAAATGCACCTCCTGTTCGTTATTTTTTAATTGTTGCTGTCTTCAGCCGATTTCTCCTGAGTTTTTTTGGATTTTACCGGCTTCTTAGTTTTTTCAGCTGCTTCAGCCTTTTTAGCTTTAGACTTGACTGTTTTTTTAGCTTCGGCTTTTTCTTCAGTCTGAGTTTCTGTTTCAGCCTTAGTCTTAGAAGATTTCTTAGAATCTTTCTTAGTTGTCTGTTTTTTAGTTTCAGCTTTCACAGGCTTAGCTTCAAGCTCTTCAGAAACGTCATTATCTTCAGCCTGAGTTTCTGTTTCAGCCTTAGTCTTAGAAGATTCCTTAGAATTTTTCTTAGTCGTCTGTCTTTTAGTTCCAGCTTTCACAGGCTTAGCTTCAAGCTCTTCAGAAACGTCATTATCTTCAGTCTGAGTTTCAGTTTCAGCTTCAGTCTTAGAAGATTCCTCAGAATCTTTCTTAGTCGTCCGTCTTTTAGTTTCAGCTTTCACAGGCTCAGCTTTCGGTTCTTCCGCCGGCTTTAAATTTCTTGACGGCACAAGCTCTTCTGTATCAATGTCCGGCTGAATGTCTTCAGCTTCCGGCTCGGTCGTTTCAGTCTTAACATCAGCTTTATTCGGTCGATTTCTTCCTGTTTTAGGCGGCTTTCTAACAGTTCTAGTTTTTTGCTCTTCAATATCCGTATCCGCCGTGTCATCAGGTTCATCAGGTTCATCAATGACATCATCAGGAGCGCTGTCAGTTTCGTCATCGTTAATCTGCTCAGCAAGATCCTCAGATTCATCTGTCAGGTCAGAATCTTCCTCATCATCTTGTGAAGAAGATGATTTTAATTGCAGACCGATTCGATCGAGAGTTTCCTCTATTTCAGCTATTGATTTCTTGCCGAGATGACGTATCTTCAACAGATCATCATGCGACAGATTCAGCATATCGCCGACTGTTTCAACCTCGGCACGATGCAGACAATTTTTCGCTCTTTCCGGAATATCAAGATCGTTAATCGAACGCGGAAGCCAGTCTTCCGGTCCCGGAAGAATCGTAGCAAGAACATCCGGCACGGTTACAGGTTCAGGTTTCGTTTCCGGTACGACATTTTCTTTTCCGATAGTATCCGCAACATGACCGAAATAATTTCTCGCGATAACCGAAGCTTGTTTGACTGCTTCCTCCGGCAAAAGAGCCCCGTCCGTCCAGACTTCAAGAATCAGACGTTCGTAATCAATGCTTTGTCCTACACGAGCCGTTTCAATCTGATAGTTGACACGCTTCACCGGTGAAAATATCGCGTCCGTTAAAAGAGCGTCAATCGCTAAATTTGCAGGTCTTTCGCGTTCTGCGGACAAATAGCCGACACCCGGCGCAACGTAAATCGACATCAAAAGATGCGCATCAGGTTCAAGTGTACACAGAACACCATCGCCGCAAAATTCAAAATCGCTGTCCTGAGGCAAATCTTTCGCTGTAATGACTCCGGGATTTTCCTCCCGTGTAAAAAAATCTTTCTTTTTTCTTAATAAATTGTCCGAATCAAGCGTAATAACCTTATAACCATCGGATTTAAGCTGAGGTTTTTCAGTCTTGGCTTTGATTGGAATGTGCTTCAGGTTCATTAAAATCTCAATGACATCCTCGCGAACGCCGGGGATCGTACTGAACTCGTGAAGCACTCCGTCAATCTGCACAGCGATAACAGCTACTCCCTTGATAGAAGAGAGCAGCAGACGTCTCAAAGCATTACCGAGCGTATCTCCGTAGCCTCTTTCAAGAGGTTCAATATGAAAACAGCCGTAATCCTGAGTCGTTTTTTTGATTTCTACCTTAAAATTGGTGTTCTCCAAATTCCAAAATCTCCTTTAGAATTTAGACACGACGCCTCTTCGGTGGTCTGCACCCGTTGTGAGGAATGGGCGTAGCGTCTTTGATTAAGTTCACCTGAAGCCCTGCGGCCTGTAACGAACGAATCGCGCTTTCACGACCGGGACCGGGACCTTTAACTATAACGTCAATCTCCTGCATTCCCTGATCCTGTGCTGCCTTTGCAACCTGCGATGCTGCTGTCTGCGCGGCAAACGGTGTTGACTTTCTCGCGCCTTTGAAACCGACGTTTCCGCCGCTTGCCCACGTGATGATATTTCCAGCTTTATCGCTGATGCACATGATCGTGTTGTTAAACGTCGAGTAAATGTGCGCCACTCCGTAATTTATATTTTTCTTTTCGCGCCTTTTGCCTTTACGAGCCTGCGCTGTTCTCTTTGCCAAGTTTAATTTACCTCCTTACTTTGAAACTCACGCCGCAATATTATTTCGTTGCGACTTTCTTGTTTGCGACTGTCCTTCTCGGACCTTTGCGCGTTCTTGCGTTTGTCTTTGTGCGCTGACCTCTGACGGGAAGTCCGAGACGATGACGCTGACCGCGGTAACAACCGATGTCAATAAGACGTTTGATGTTCATTGAAATTTCGCGTCTTAAATCGCCTTCAACTTTGTAATTGTCTTCGATTTCGCGGCGAAGTTTCTGTGTATCGGCTTCATCTAAATCTTTGACTCTGATGTCGGGATTTACGCCTGTCGCAGCGAGAATTTTCTGCGCTGTTTTAAGACCGATGCCGAAAATATACGTCAAGCCGATTTCGATTCTTTTATCTCTCGGCAAATCTACACCTGCAATACGTGCCATTTAATTATTACCTCCTGACACCCTGACGCTGTTTATGTCTCGGGTTGCGGCTGCAAATGACACGCACAACGCCGTGACGGCGGATTACTCTGCAATATTCGCAGATAGGCTTTACTGAAGGCCCTACTTTCATGCTGATACCACCTTATTATTTATAACGATAAATTATTCTTCCCCTTGTCAAATCATACGGGGAAATTTCCACAAGCACCTTATCACCCGGTAAAATCCTGATGAAGTGCATTCTCATTTTTCCGCTGACGTGAGCAAGAACACGATGCCCGTTTTCAAGTTCAACTCTGAACATTGCGTTGGGCAGCGGCTCTGAAATTACGCCCTTTACTTCGATTACGTCCTCTTTGCCGGAGTTTGCCATTAATTTCCTACGCTCCTAAAAAAATATCCCGCGTCAATGTCTTTACCTGCCTTTATAAATTCTAACAACTCTTCTGCGCGTCTTAACGTCGATTGCAAATGTTTCGGGTTTTTCTTCTTCGGTTTTGAAACATTAAATCTCGCAGGTCTTATCAATTTTATTCTGCCGTCATTTTCAAAACCCGATACAACATAAAAAACTCCCGTATCTTTGCCTCGTCTGGAGATGACTATCTGACCTACCTGATACTCTGCCACTTTGTCAAAATCTCCGGTCCGTCGTCAAGAATTACAATCGAGCGTTCAAAGTGTGCCGCGTCAGAACCGTCAACAGTTGAGACAGTCCAGCCGTTAGCTCCGACCTTCACATCTTCGCGCCCGGACATAATCATAGGCTCAATAGCTACCGTCATGCCGGCTTTCAGCGTCATTCCCTGACCGGCTTTGCCATAGTTCGGGATTTGAGGAGCTTCGTGCATTTTCTTACCGATTCCGTGTCCCGTGTAATCTCTGACAATTCCAAAGTTAAAGGTCTTGACGTAACTTTCAACCGCGTGTCCTATATCGCCTAGCGTGTTGCCCGCGAGTGCCGCCGCTATTGCCCTGTTCAAAGAATCTTCCGTAACTTCAAGAAGTTTTTGTCTTTCAGGACTTATCGCTCCAACAGGGTACGTGCATGCAGCATCACCGCAGTAACCGTTGACATAAGCTCCTACATCAATGCTTATAATGTCGCCTTCCTGTAAAATCCTGTTGAAGTCAGGAATGCCGTGAACGACTTCTTCGTTGACTGAAGCGCAAATCGTTCCGGGAAAAGGAGTCATGTTAAAAGCCGGCTTATAATTTTTGAACGCTGGAATGCCGTTGTTTTTTCTGATGTGTTCTTCGGCAAGCCTGTCAAGTTCTCCCGTAGAAATTCCAGGTCTGACAGCCTCGCGCATAATGTCAAGAACTTCGGCGGTAACGCGTCCGGCAATTTTCATTAATTCGATTTCTTCAGGGCTTTTAATTTTTATCATCGTTCAACAGTTCAGCGACACACGCAAAAACTTCTTCGGGTTTCTGCCCCGCATCGACTTCGAGCAATAAATCTTTGTCGCGGTAAAACTTGATTAACGGCTCTGTCTGCTCGTGAAAAACTTTCAAACGGCTTCTTACAGTTGTTTCGTTGTCATCATCGCGCGTGTAAAGTTCTCCTCCGCATGACGGGCATTTGTCGTGTTCAAGCCTTGTCGTAACATTTCCGCAGTCTTTGCACACAGCACGGCTTGAAAGTCTTCTGACGATAGCTTCATCGTCAACGTTAAATAAAATAACGCCGTCAAGTTTCGTTTTACCGTCAAGAAATTCAGCCTGAGCAACAGTCCTTGGGAAACCGTCAAGCATAAAACCTTCATCGTCTGCAAACTCAGCGAGTTTTTCACCGACCATTTTCATTACAGTTTCATCGGGAACAAGCTGACCTGCGTCCATATATTTTTTCGCTTCAAGCCCCAAAGGCGTGCTGTTTTTCAGATTTTCTCTGAAAATATCGCCAGTTGAAACGTGAGCAAGACCGTAACGTTCTTTGATTAAGGCGTCCTGAGTACCTTTGCCGGCACCAGGCGCACCAAGTAAAACCAATCTCATTTTAACCTCTTAAAAGCCCGCGCGAACGTCCGCCGGATTTCTTTAATATTCCGTCATAATGCCGCATCAAAAGCTGGGCTTCGATCTGGTTAATCGTGTCCATCGCAACGCCTACGACGATAAGAACAGCAGTTCCGCCGAAATAAAAACTTCTGACGTTCAGAACAGATGACATTACGTTCGGAATTAACGCAATGATTGCAAGGAAGACTGCACCGCCAAGAGTGATTCTTTCCATAACGCGAGTAATGTAATCCGAAGTCGGCTGCCCCGGTCTGATTCCTAAAATAAATCCGCCGTATTTCTTCATGTTGTTGGCAATATCCGTAGGATTAAAGACTACGGCAGTGTAGAAATACGAGAAAAATATAATCAGAAGAACGTCGCAAATAATATAAAAGACACTGTTAGGCGCAAATATCGTGCTGAAAAATCTTCCGACCGTGCTGTCCGTGAAATAATTCGCTATCGTGTAGGGGAAAATCAGGAGCGATGATGCGAAAATTATCGGAATAACTCCAGCCTGATTGACTTTCAACGGAATGAAAGTACTCTGACCGCCGTAAATTTTATTTCCGACTACGCGCTTGGCATACTGGACGGGAAGTCTTCTCTGTCCTTCCTGCAGCATAATACAGCCCGCTATGACTACGACCATTAAGACAATGCCGAGCAACAGAGCTATAACGCTGAGCGAACCTAAACGAACCATGCTCCACGTCTGCAAAATCGCTTCAGGAATCCTCGCAACGATACCGGCGAAAATTAATAACGAAATTCCGTTGCCGATGCCGTGATCCGTGAGTTCTTCACCGAGCCACATTACAGCGACTGAACCTGTTACGAGCGTAACAATGACTAAAAGCCAGTCGAAAAATCCTCCCTGCATTATGCCGAGTCCGCGAAGCCACGCCGTCATTCCAATCGCCTGCACAAGAGCAAAGACCACTGCACCGTAGCGTGTCCACTGCGTGATTTTTTTATGACCGTCAGCACTGTCTTTCTGCAATTTTTCAAGATAAGGAAAAATTACAACAAGCAGCTGCATAACAATGCTTGAGTTGATGTAAGGCGCAACCCCCAGCGAAAATATTCCGAAACGGCTCAACGCACCGCCCGAAAATAAATTCAGGAAGTCCATAACTCCGCCGCCTGTGCTGAACAAGCTTGCCATAGCAGCTCTGTCAACGCCGGGACTTGGGATATATGCGCCAAGTCTGAAGACGAACAATATCCCAATCGTGAATAAAATCCTGCGTTTCAAATCTGGGAGTCTGAAAATATCACCCAACGACCCGAACATTAGATTACCTCGTGAGTCCCGCCGGCAGCCTCAATTTTTTTAGCTGCTTCCGCACTGAATGCAGCGGCTTTAATTTTAAGAGCCTTTGTTAATTCACCGCGTGCAAGAATCTTTACCGGAACATTTTTCTTGCGGATAACTCTCGCATTGAAAAGAGCTTCGGCATTAACTTCCGCTCCGGCTTCAAATTTCTTTTCGAGAGCGTCAAGATTTACAGGCTGAAAGACTTTCGCGAATCTGTAATTATTAAATCCGCGTTTGGGCGTCCTTCTCGTTAAAGGCATCTGACCGCCTTCAAAGCCCGGTCTTACACCGCCGCCTGTTCTGGACTTGTCGCCCTTGTGTCCTTTGCCTGAAGTTTTGCCGGTTCCGCTTCCGATACCCTGTCCGAGACGCTTTGCCTTATGCGTTGAGCCTTTTGCAGGGTGTAAATCGTTTAATGTAATCATTCTGCGACCTCCCATTTAACAAGATGGCGCACATGTTCAAGCATGCCTCTGATCTGGGGCGTGTCTTCATGCTCAACTTCTGAATTTAATTTCTTAAACCCGAGAGCTTTTATAGTGCGCTTCTGTCTTTCGGGAAAACTGATTGCGCTTTTGATCCACTTTGCTTTAATTTTTGCCATTGTGAATCACTCCCCGATTACTGCTTCTTCAGCAGTTTCTTCCGTATTCTCTTCGCCTGCAAGCCCTCTGAGTTTCATTATTTCTTCTTCAGTGCGGCTTATTTTGATAGCTTCGAGAGTAGCGTGAGCAATATTAATTGCGTTCGCAGTGCGCCCGGTAACTTTTGTAACAACGTCTTTGACTCCGCCAAGCTCCATAATCGCACGGACAACTCCGCCCGCGATTACTCCTGTACCTTCAGGGCACGGCTTGAGCAAAACTCTTGCAGCTCCGAACTCACCGACAACAGGGTGCGGAATTGTGCTGCCGTCGTGGCGTACCGTTACCATGTTCTTTTTTGCTTTTTCGATGCCCTTGCGGACAGCTTCAGCAATTTCTTTTGCCTTGCCGATGCCTGTTCCGACCTGTGAAGCTCCGTCGCCGACAACTACAAGGACTGCAAAACGGAAACGTTTACCGCCTTTAACGACTTTGCTGACACGGTTGATAGCTACAACGCGCTCCTGGAACTCTACGGCTTCTGTTTCATTTCTTCTGGGCATTAGAATACAAGCCCTCCTTCGCGTGCGGCATCAGCTACTGCCGCGATTTTTCCGTGATAGGCATGACCTCCGCGATCAAACACTACAGTGTTGATGCCTTTGGCTTTTGCACGTTCAGCGATTGTTTTCCCGATGACTTTTGCCGCCGCAATATTGCAACCGCCCTTGAGTTCCGGCTGTAAAACCTTCTCAAGAGTTGACGCGCTCACGAGCGTATGACCTTTATCATCGTCAATAACCTGAACGTAAATATTTTTAAGGCTTCTGAACACGCACAGACGTGGCTTTTCAGCAGTGCCCGAAAGTGTGCGGCGCAGTCTTTCATGCCTTATAACGCGCATATCATTTCTGCTTTTCTTTTTCATAATGTTTTACTTCGCCCCAGTCTTTCCGGCCTTGCGGAGAATATACTCGTTTTCAAACTTGATACCCTTTCCGTGATAAGGCTCAGGCGGTCTGAACTCTTTGATAAGGGCACATGTCTGACCGACCAGCTCTTTATCTATGCCCTTGACGTGAAATTTAATCGGGTTCTCGACAACGATCTCTATACCTTCAGGCGGCGTGAACTCGACAGGGTGTGAATAGCCGAGGTTCAAAACGAGTTTTTTGCCCTGAAGCGCTGCACGCCAACCTACACCGACAATTTCCATAGTCTTTGAAAATCCTGTCGTAACGCCTGTAACCATGTTGGCAATCAAAGCTCTGGTCATTCCGTGCCACGCTCTTGTCTGTTTCTCCTCGTTG